>DATIRH010000029.1:0-7421 GCA_035469845.1 Proteiniclasticum sp.
ATGGATGCCATGGACCAGGCGGTGATCATTGCAGAAAATGAGGAGCTGAAAAGCAGCATCACAAGAGAGAACGGATATATTGCCGTGAATAAAATGGTGGAGAGCATTCACCTTAAAACTGGAATTCAGTATCTTTATGTCTTGAATGAAGAAGGCAGATACTTTGCCCATCCTCTGCCTGAAAAACTGAATACGTCTTATGAACCGGGAGATACAAGATTGGACCCTTTTTTGCTGAAGCCACTTTACTACTACGAAATGACCCGAAATGCCATGGTGGAAGGCTATGCACCCATCTATACTGAAGGCGTCAGAAGCGGAACTGTAATCGTAGGCATCTATAACGGAAGAATCCTTCAGACCATGAGTGGTTATGCCATGCAGCTGACTTTCTTTGCGGTCTTGGCCATCGGCGTGGGCATTCTGGTTGCTTATGCTCTGTCAAAGAACATCAAGCGCTCCATTTATGGCTTGGAACCTGTAGAAATCGCCATGCTCCACAAAGACCGGGAAATCATTCTGGAAAATGTGGGAGAGGGACTTCTTGCGGTGAATTATGAAGGTAAGATCACCATGATCAATTCAAGAGCACGAGAACTCTTGAGTCAGGAAGGGCTTAAGGTGGGTATGCCTTATAGCGCTCTGGTTTTCTCAGAGTTTTTTGGCGATCATAAAGCCCTTGAAGAAGGGCATGGAGAAAAGGAATGGCGCATTGGCACCAGCAAGCTTCTTTCAATTGAGCACATCCCCTTAAAAGACCGTGAAGACCGCATGGGATGGCTCTTCCGGATTGAGGACATGAGTCTTTTGAGAAAACGTGCCGAGGAACTTACCAATATGAAAGAGCTGACCCAAGCCCTTCGGGCTCAGAATCATGAATTCATGAATAAGCTCCATACTATTTCAGGCCTCATACAGCTGGAATCCTATGAGGATGCGCTGCACTACATCGAAAAGATTTCAGTCACCAGGCAGGCGGTCATCGGGATTTTGAATGAAAAGGTGAAAGTGCCCTTTATTTCCGGTCTGATTCTGGCCAAATACTCCAAAGCTACAGAGCGGCAGATTGAGTTTGTCATCAGTCCGGAATCTTATCTGGACAGGATGCCTGACCATGTCATTGAAGACGATATTTCATCCATCCTTGGGAATTTACTCGACAACGCCATTGATGCATTAACAGGGAGAAAAGAATCGAAGATCATCTTGAAGATCAGCTCTAATGTAGAGGGTGTAACCTTTATCATCAGGGACAATGGTCCGGGGATCAAAGACCTGCCTGTGGAGAAATATCTGGAGAAGGGCTTCAGTACCAAAGGACCTGACCGGGGTTATGGTCTTTTCATTGTTTCTGAACGGCTAAAAAGAGCCCAGGGACAGTTATGGATGGAAAATGAAGATGGACTTACTTGTAAGGTATTCATACCAGAAACACAGGAGGACAAATGAGAATTTTAATTGTGGAAGATGACCCTATGGTGAGAAATATCAATAAAGGATTTCTTAGAAAAGTAGACAATGCCTTTGAGGTGTATGAGGCTGAAAATATTGCAAGAGCAAAAGAACTGATCAATGCCATGGATTTTCAGCTGGTGCTTCTGGATGTGTATCTGGGGGAGGACCGCGGTCCTCTTCTCTTAAGCTGGATTCGTGAACAGGGACTGGATGTGGATGTGATATTAATAACGGCGGACAACTCTGCTGAAACAGTAGAGTATGCTTTTCGATTCGGGTCGATTGATTACCTCATCAAACCGTTCAGTTTTGAGCGGTTTAGAGAAGCTGTCAACAAAGCGCTTCAGAGAAGAACCCAGCTCTCAGGAAAAGAACCGCTGGACCAGGCCTATATTGACTCCATGGTCCATAATCCAGCGCAGCCTGAAAAGAAATCCATGGATAAAGGCATCAATCAGATGACCTATGAACTCATTCTGAAAGCACTTAAAGAGGGAAGTAAGGCCATGACGGCTCAGGAAATAGGAGAGGCAACAGATCTGGCCAGGGTCACAGTGAGGCGCTACTTGGAGTATATGGTGGAACAAGGCATTGCTGATGAAATGCAGCATTACGGTAAAATAGGTCGTCCTCAAAAGGCCTATGTGTACAGAAATAAAGGCGGGATGTTATGAAGCGCAGATTTAAATATGGAGCGGTGCTGTTAGGTGCAGTTCTTCTGCTTTTTGTCATTTATCAATGGGCCAAAGAACCTGAGGAATCCGCGGAAGTTGTGGTCATAGGGGCTGGCGCCAGTGGCATGTCTGCAGCCCTTGAAGCCCATGAAGCAGGTCTTAAGGTCATACTTCTGGAGAAGATGCCCTATGTGGGTGGAAATACCGTCAGGGCCACAGCGGGAATGAATGCTGTAATAAATGAAGAGGATCAGGCTGATTTCATTGAAGATATTTTAAAGTCAGGTCATGCCGAGGGGAATCCTCGGATGATCGAGATTCTTGCAAAAGAAGGAAAGGATTCTCTGATGTGGCTTATGGGCATGGGAGCAGATTTAAGTGATGTGGGGATACTTGCAGGACACAGCAAAGCTAGAACTTATCGTCCTGCCGGAGGGAAACCCGTAGGAAATGAAATTGTACGGGTATTAAAAGACGCAATTGATCAGTCAGCGGTGGATTTAAGAATAGAGCATAAAGCGCTGAAAATCCTTCTTGATGCCGAAGGTGAAACCAAAGGGGTGGAAGTGGAAGACCGCACCGGTAAAAGATATACCATAGAAGCCGAAAATGTCATCATTGCCACAGGAGGTTTCGGTGGAAGTCCAGAAACTTTTGTGCATTACAATCAAAAACTTAAGGGATACCATACGACCAATGCTCCTAGTGCCACGGGAGATTTCATCACCTTAGTGGAGGATTTGGATGTGCAGCTGGTGGATATGAGCTATATCCAGACCCATCCTACGGTATCTCCCCAGTATGGGGTTCTCATCACAGAAGCCATCCGGGGCAATGGAGGGATTTTAGTGAACAATCTGGGACATCGTTTTGCAGATGAACTGAAAAATCGGGATTTCCTGAGTGATGACATTTTAGCGCAGCCAGACAAAGAGGTTTACCTTATTTTCAATGAGGCCATTCGTCAGTCTCTTTCTGCCAGCGACGACTACATCGATATGAATCTGGTCATTGCTGCGCCGGATGTGGAAGCTTTAGCGGCTCTTCTTCGCATTGACACGAAGAGTCTGGAGGAAAACCTTCTTCGTTATAATAACTTTGTGATGGCAGGTGCAGATTCGGATTTCCAGAGGAAGTCTCTGCAGGTCTCTTTGGCAGAAGGTCCCTTTTATGCCATTCAAGTGACTCCGGCGGTGCATTACAGTATGGGAGGTATCCTCATCAATGAAGAAGCGGAGGTGCTCACAGTTTCTGGTGAGCCTATAAAGGGTCTCTATGCGTCAGGGGAGGCTACAGGAGGTATTCATGGATTAAACCGTCTGGGAGGGAACTCTCTTCTGGATGCCGTTGTATTTGGTAGAATTGCCGGTAGAAGCGTAGCAAAGTAAAATCTGCTGTTTTTTACCCATGCTTCGTCCATATAGGTAAAAATTGGAATATAATACCCATGTAAGGATGAATGAAATGAAGAATCAAATAATTCAGGTGAATCTGATATAAGAGTTGGTATACATGAAACTGTCACAGCGGGCGTTCTAATCGTGCTCGAAGAATCGAGAGGAGTGATTGAAATGAAAGCAGTACAAGTAACAGGATACGGAGATATAGACAAGCTGAAAGTGGTTGAGATTAAAGAGCCACAACCAAAAGATGATGAAGTGCTTATCAAAGTCAAAGCCTGTGGGATAAACAATACAGAAATCTGGATGAGAGAGGGCGCTTATGGGGCTGGATCGAAGTCCGGATGGAAAGAAGAAGGGGTTCAGTTCCCAAGGACACCTGGTTCAGATATAACTGGAGTTGTTGTCAAGGCCGGTAAGGATGTAGATGAAAGCATGAATGGTAAAGATGTGGTCCTCTTTCCTTTCACCTCAACAGGTCCTGAAGGATTCGAACATATCTCAGATGACATGTCCTTCATCGGCTCCGAATATGATGGTGGATATGCGGAGTATGTGGTCTGGCCTGCGCGCCTTTGTTTTGACATGCCTCTAGCTACGCATAAGGAAAGTGCGGTCTTTTCCGTCAGCGGACTCACTGCTTGGCATATGGTAGAACAGATAAAGCCCAATTCTGGTGAGACGATTCTGGTGACAGGAGCCAATGGCGGTGTAGGTTCAATGAACGTACAGATTGCTTCGAAAATCCATGGAGCAAAAGTCATCGCACTGGTAGGAGATATGAGCCTGACGAAGCAGATGAAAGATCTTGGTGCTACCCATGTCTTGTCATATAAGTCAGAAAGATTAGCGGAGGAAATCATTGAAATAAACGGTGGACCCGTTGACTCAGTTCTGGATGTGGTAGGAGATGCCTTGTATAAAGTCGGAATCAAAGCACTGAAAAAAGGTGGAAAATTCTGCATTGCAGGATCCATTGGTGGACAGACGACTGAGGTTGATCTGAGAGATATTTATCTGAAGCACATTACCATTTTTGGTTCTGTGTTAGGGACCAGAAAAGAATTCGGTATGATGCTTAATGCGATATCCGAGGGTAAAATAGTACCGGTTATTGATCGCACTTTTCCATTAGAAGAGGCTGCAGAGGCCCAGACCTATTTTAAGAGTACTGGGAAATTGGGCAAAATTCTTTTGATTCCATAATAAGTGGTTCTCTTCTATGGGGTTCTACTCGAAAGGTTATGGACAAGAAGGAATGTGCCATCTTGAACAATTTAAGAGCCAAGAACCAAGAATCAAGAACCAAGAACCAAAAATAAAAAACGATAAAAATAGAAATAAAAAATCTCCTGACCCATTTAATTTTTTTAATGGATCAGGAGATTTTTTCTATTTCTGTATAATATGATTCTCTTTAGATTGAATGAGAATAGAGTAATCTTTCGCCATAAACAGTTTTTTATCTTTCAAGAGTTTAAATAGCGCATAATGTGCTATTTATTCTCACTGTCCTTGTCGTTCTCCTTATTTACCAATGCATGGTCATGTACAACAACGTTAATGATCTCGTTGATGATATGGTCTTCTCGTACATCACGCACTTTCTTTCGTACGATTTCTTCCACCTCATATTCCTGCTTGAGTCCTTCATTGAGTGAATAGATCATGAGCAGAAGAATAAGAGCGAAGGGAAGTCCAGTGATAACAGAGGCTGTCTGCAAGGCAGTCAATCCTCCTCCGATGAGCAAGGTTGCAGCGACAACGCCTTCCATGACCGCCCAGAAGACTCTCTGAGGTACTGGTGAGTCAAGCTTACCACCTGATGTCAGGTGATCGACTACCAATGAACCGGAATCGGAAGAGGTTACGAAGAAGACTGTAACAAGTACTATTCCTACAACTGAGAGGATACTGTTTAGAGGCAATGCATCCAGCATTGCGAAAAGAGCAAGGGATTCATCCACTTTGACAGCAGATATAATACTTGCCAGTCCGCTTGATTCAAGGAAAGTTGCGGTACCTCCAAAAACGGACATCCAGAAGAAAGATAGGAGTGAGGGAATCAGCACTACACCGAGAATAAATTCTCGAACGGTTCTGCCCTTTGAGATTCTTGCGATGAACATTCCGACAAAAGGTGACCAGGAAATCCACCATGCCCAGTAGAATATGGTCCATGCGCCTTGCCAGTTTGTATTTCTGAACGTTTCTGTCCAGGTGCTCATTTCAATAAAATTCGACATATAATAGCCTAAGTTCTGCGTGAATCCACTCATGATGTAGACTGTTGGTCCTGCAATCAGGATAAACAACAGGAAGATTCCTGCAAGGACCATGTTGATTTCACTGAGGCGTTTAACACCACCATCAAGGCCGATCACGACAGAGATGGTTGCCAAGGCGGTAATTCCTATAATCAGACCCACTTGAACTGGAACACTGATTGAAATGCCAAACAGATGATTTAATCCTGCATTTACCTGGGCTACACCGAGTCCCAAGGAAGTGGCCAATCCTGTCAAGGTTGCCAGAACAGAAAGCACATCAATGAGATTTCCCCAGAACCCGTAAATCTTGTTTCCGATGATAGGATAAAAGACTGAACGGATTGTCAAGGGTAAACCACGGTTATAGGCAAAGAAAGCCAAGGCCAATCCGACAATAGCGTAAATTGCCCAAGGGTGAATTCCCCAGTGGAAGAAGGTTGTAGCCATGGCTGCCTGGGCAGCTTCTGCTGAACCTGATGCCAGATCTCCAAACATTGGGGACGGAGAGTTCAGGTGTGAAATAGGTTCTGCAACGCTCCAAAAGAGCAGTCCGATTCCCATACCAGCGCTTAAGAGCATTGCATACCATGCGAATTTGGTGAATTCAGGCTTTGCTTCCGCACCACCTATTTTAAGATTTCCATATCGGCCAAATGCGAAATAGAATGCAGCGACTACAAAAATATTAGCTGCAGTGATGAAAAACCATCCAGCGTTCTTCGTTATACTGGATAACAGAGTATTAAAAAGATTTTCCGCCTCACTGGGATACATTAGAGTACCTGCTATGAAGGCAATTAATAAGATCAGGGAAGTGATGGTCACTTGGGGATGCAGGTCAAACCCGAAGCCTGCCCAGTTCTTTTCTCCTGGTTCTTGACGGTCTGCTTCATCAAACAGGGATACTGTTGGACTGATCTGAAGCCCCTTAAAAGGTCTTCTGTTTTTAATGGCTTTGACGCGAGCTTCTTTTTCTGCTCTTCTGAGTCTTTTTATCAGATTTTTTTTCTTAGCCAGTTCTTTTTTCTGGTCTTCATTCATAGAAATTCTCCTTCTTTTGTTGATTGGTGTGATTAGGTGGGACAAGCAATATAGATGTGAATCAAGAAATATTAATAATGAAATAATTAATAAAGGCAGATGTGTGATTTAAGATCACTTAAGTAGAATAAAATATGTCTTTGAACGATAATTGACTGTAAAATTGTGCTTATATGAATTTTAAAATTTACGTGCTTATCTATTGTATAGAATAAAAGAGATATAAAGCAATCAAAAAGAGGAAATAGTTGATATAAATATGAATATAGGAGTAATGGGGCAAATGATAGACCTTTACATGGAAAACTCTTCTGATTCAGGATGAAACGAAAGGAGGACCTATGGAATCAAGGAGGGGATTTGCTGATGAAAAAATTAGATTTTCGGTTAAGGAAAGAAGACTTATACCTCTGATAGAATTTACAGAGCTCTGAGAAAAGCGCGGTTTTCTTTACCCTTTGGATAGAATGCTGATTTCTAAATGAAACCAGATCTTGCCTTAGGATACATAGAGCAATCGAAGACAATGGCTGAATGTGTTATGGAGACGAATAATTGTGTCTCTTTTCGTGAAAATGTAT
>DATIRH010000030.1:0-1717 GCA_035469845.1 Proteiniclasticum sp.
CTGTAAGGTGAAGTGCTCTTTAAAGTAAGGACAAGTTTTGCTGCTTCTCCTTTGACCAGTTCAAATGAGGAGTTTTCAGATGTGATATTCACAATACCTGGAGGCAAAACCTTGGTCCTGCCCAGATTTCTTTCCAGAATAAAAATGTCTCCGTTATATGTACCTCTGGCTCTTACAATGATCTCCTTGTCTCCAAGTTCATCGTAGGACAACACACCGCTGAAGATCCCGTCTTCCGCTTTCACATCACCATTTTCAAAAACACCATCATCTACAAGTGTAATCACCGTTTCTACGTCATTTTCGTTTCTTTGTACCAGTTCGAAATAATCAAGAGTCAGATCATCTGAAACTTTGAGATTCGTAGAGGCAAGAGTAAGTGTAGTACTGATGATTACTTTTTCACCTTGGACATATCCTGTTTCCGGTAGGAGCAGATCTGTCTTTATTGCCGGTAGCAGTTTCACGCTGACGGAGGATGTGGTTTCAGCAATGATCTCTTCACCAAGACGTACATTTAGACTGATTTCATAAAGTCCTCTTGTCTGGGTATCTTCAAATATACCTATATAATCTTCTCCATCTTTTACAAAACTTAGTGGCTGAAGAGCTTCTACACCATCAATAAGTACATTACCCTCCACAATAAGATCTTCATTGGATGTTCCTGTTAAAGTTGCTCTGATCTCAAGAGGTTCTCCTATGGGATGCAGTGAATTGATTATAGGGCTATTGATCCATATTTTTACAAACAGATCCTTTGCGCCTAAAATCGCCACAGAAGCATTCCCTGTGAACTTCATCTTCAAGGAACCTGTACTTTCCGTCTCTTTCTGATTGATTGTCGCCAATGTATAGTTTTCCGTTTTGACCATTTTAAGCGTTTCACTCAGATTTGTACCTTCTGGTGGAATAAAATCCACGTTTACTGGTCCATTCGTATTTCTGATGACGAAAGTCTCCTGAGAGACAAATTCGTTCATGGTAAAGTCAATGAATTTTTCACCGGCAACTTCTTCCGAAAGATTCAAGAACTCATTTCTGTTTTTAAGCTGATTGATGATGTTGAAAAATGCCACTGCCACATCCGAAGGTTCACTGTACTCATTGGATGTTCCAGTGGTTTCCAGTGCAAGCCTGTCCATCACTTCTGTATTAATCGTACCCAGACCGACGGTATGAACAGTATATCCTGCAAGTCCTATTTCTTTGATTTTCAACCAGAATGAATCCATATACCCTTCCATGAATCCAGGTTCATCTCTTCTGGCTGCATCAGGGTCAGGGTCTCCATCTGTGAGGAATATGATCACTTTATTGATATTATCATCCTCAATGCTTTCCATCTGCCTGAAGGCAAGATCAAAGGCTTTCAGATAATCAGTATCGCCCTGAGCTGCAAGGTTACCAGTGACTTTACTTTTCAGTGCATCCTTGCCGGTTTCACCGACCCCGGACATGGGATGAAGCTCCTGTGCCTCAGCACTGAATGAAATAATACCTAGATAGTCCTCCGGACTTAATAGATCGATAAGGATGTTCGCCGAAGTTTCTCTCATGAGATTCGGGTCCGTATCAATCATGCTGCCGGATTTATCAATTATGAGTGAAATTGCCACATTTTCCAGAGTCTTCACATCATTACCATAGGTTATAGTAGTTCTGATTCCTATTGAATGAAAAAAGAGGAAAAAAAGCAATATAAACGCAATGCTTT
>DATIRH010000031.1:0-9899 GCA_035469845.1 Proteiniclasticum sp.
GTTCAGCGCTTCAAGTGCTGATCCTGCTATGATCGGTGTATCATCTCCTGGGAAATCATACTCGGAAAGCAGTTCTCTTACTTCCATTTCTACAAGCTCAAGAAGTTCTGGATCATCCACCATGTCTGCCTTGTTCAGGAAAACAACGATGTAGTTTACTCCTACTCTTGATGCAAGAAGAATATGTTCTCTTGTCTGAGGCATTGGGCCGTCTGCTGCAGATACTACTAGGATTGCTCCATCCATCTGCGCTGCTCCGGTGATCATGTTCTTGACATAATCGGCATGTCCTGGGCAGTCCACGTGTGCATAATGTCTGTTTACTGTCTCATACTCCACGTGAGCGGTATTGATTGTGATACCTCTCGCCTTTTCTTCTGGTGCCTTGTCAATCTGGTCGTACTTTGTCGCTACCGCTCCACCTGTCTGTGATAACACAGTTGTGATTGCTGCAGTCAGCGTAGTCTTGCCATGGTCAACGTGTCCGATGGTTCCGATGTTGACGTGCGGCTTACTTCTCTCAAATTTTACTTTTGCCATTATTTTCTCCTCCTTAAAACTCTAATTAAGCGTTCTTCTTTCCTGCGATTTCTTCCTGAATGCCCTTAGGAACTGGCTCATAGTGATCAAATTCCATTGAGTAAATACCTCTACCCTGAGTTTTGGATCTTAGAGTAGTTGCATATCCGAACATTTCAGAAAGTGGTACGAATGAAGTAACAACTTTAGCTCCTGCTCTATCTTCCATACCTTCGATTCTACCTCTTCTTGAGTTGATGTCACCAATTACATCTCCCATATATTCTTCTGGGACAATGACTTCAACTTTCATCATAGGTTCAAGAATTACTGGATCTGCCTTCGCCATAGCATTCTTGAATGCCATGGAACCAGCGATCTTAAAGGCCATTTCATTGGAGTCGACATCATGGTATGATCCGTCTACAATTCTTGCCTTGAAGTTGATGGTTGGGTAACCACCGATAACACCCGCCTGGGATGCTTCTCTGATACCCTGGTCTACTGCAGGAATATATTCTCTTGGAACTACACCACCAACGATGCCGTTTTCAAAGATATAATCTCCTTCATGTGGGCTAAGTTCAATTACAGCATGACCGTATTGTCCACGTCCACCGGACTGTCTTACGAATCTACCTTCAGCCTTAACAGCCTTCTTGATAGTTTCTTTGTAAGCAACCTGAGGTGCACCGACATTACACTCTACTTTAAATTCTCTCTGAAGTCTGTCAACGATGATTTCAAGATGAAGCTCACCCATACCAGCAATGATTACCTGTCCAGTATCCTGGTCAGTAAATGTCTTGAAGGTTGGATCTTCTTCAGCAAGCTTTGCTAAAGCGATACCCATCTTTTCCTGACCAGCTTTGGTCTTAGGTTCGATGGCTACAGAAATAACAGGCTCTGGGAATACCATTGATTCAAGTATGATCAGGTCCCCATCTGCGCACAGAGTATCTCCTGTTGTAGTATCCTTAAGACCTACAACCGCTCCGATTTCTCCGGCTCTTAGTTCTTCAACTTCCTGTCTGTGATTAGCATGCATCTTAACAAGTCTACCAACTCTTTCCTTCTTGCCCTTTGTAGAATTAATTACATAAGAACCGGAAGTCATTACGCCAGAATAGATTCTTGTGAATGCCAGTCTACCGATGAATGGGTCAGTCGCAATCTTGAATGCAAGTGCAGACATTGGCGCACTATCATCAGCAGGTCTTGAAGTCTCTTCACCATCTGGTGTTACACCGGCGATATTTGGAATATCAACTGGTGATGGAAGGTAGTCTACTGCTGCATCAATCATTTCCTG
Organism: Proteiniclasticum sp.; assembly: GCA_035469845.1. Lineage (GTDB taxonomy): Bacteria > Bacillota > Clostridia > Clostridiales > Clostridiaceae > Proteiniclasticum. The sequence goes on from DATIRH010000031.1 coordinate 1,832, forward strand.
AACGCCTTTGTTCTTGTATGATGATCCGCAGATTACAGGAATGATCTCATTATTGATTGTTCCTTTTCTAAGCGCCTTCTTCATTTCTTCAACTGTGAAGTCTTCGCCTTCAAGGTATTTCATTGTAAGATCTTCATCCAGATCAGCAACCGCTTCTACAAGAAGTGCTCTGAATTCTTTCGCTTTCTCCATTACGCTTTCAGGAATAGGTCCAACTTCGATGTCTACTCCAAGGTCATCAAGATGAACGATTCCTTCCATTGTAACTAGATCAACTACGCCCTTGAATCCCTGTTCAGATCCGATTGGAATCTGAATTGGAACTGCGTTACATTTAAGTCTATCTTTCATGGTCTGAACAGACTTGAAAAAATCAGCTCCAGTTGCATCCATCTTATTGATGTATACAATTCTTGGAACACCATATTTGTCTGCCTGTCTCCATACAGTTTCTGTCTGAGGCTCAACACCGCTTTTCGCATCAAGAACTGTAACAGCTCCATCAAGTACTCTTAGTGAACGCTCAACTTCTACAGTGAAGTCTACGTGTCCTGGGGTGTCGATGATATTTATAACATGTCCCTTCCAGTTTGCTGTTGTAGCAGCGGAAGTGATTGTAATACCTCTTTCTTTTTCCTGAGCCATCCAGTCCATCTGTGATTCACCAGTATGTGTTTCACCGATTTTGTGAGTCTTTCCTGTATAGAAAAGAATACGCTCAGTTGTTGTCGTTTTACCTGCGTCGATATGTGCCATAATCCCTATATTACGAAACTTTTCTAAAGGGAACTCTCTTGCCACATGGACTCCTCCTTTCGTGATTATATTGCACAAAACTGTTTCAGCAACGCCAAAACAGTTCTATGCTCAAAAATTAATATCTGTAATGAGCAAACGCCTTATTAGCTTCTGCCATTCTATGTGTATCTTCTCTCTTCTTCACAGCTGAACCAGTATTGTTAGAACCGTCCATCAGCTCTCCAGCTAATCTCTCTCTAGCATACTTTTCTGATCTCTTATCAACTGCTATAAGTAGCCATCTGATACCTAGTGTCTGTCTTCTTTCTGGTCTTACTTCAATTGGAACCTGGTAGTTTGATCCACCTATTCTTCTTGACTTAACTTCCAGTAATGGCATGATGTTGTTCATAGCTTCTTCGAAAACTTCAACAGGATCTTTTCCTGTCTTCTCGTTTATGATCTGAAATGCTTCATAAACAATCTTCTGGGCTACACCCTTCTTGCCATCTTCCATTACACTGTTGATCAGCTTGGTTACAACGATAGAGTTGTAAATTGGGTCAGCTAAAACTTCTCTTTTTGCAATAAATCCTTTTCTTGGCACTTTTCTTCCCTCCTTAATTAAATTAATTCATCGGTACTCGATAATTTCTTACCGCAAAGCGCTCTGTGAATTCTATATGAATGAAAACCTACTATTTTCCAATCTATATCCTAAACATAGCACTATGTAATTGTCAAATTATTTTTTGACTTTAGGTCTCTTTGTACCATACTTCGATCTGCTCTGCATTCTACCAGTAACGCCAGCGCTGTCTAGAGCACCTCTTACGATATGGTATCTTACACCTGGTAAATCCTTAACTCTTCCACCTCTGATTAGAACAACACTATGTTCCTGTAGGTTATGACCTACACCGCCGATGTATGCAGTAACTTCAAATCCGTTTACAAGTCTTACTCTAGCAACTTTTCTAAGCGCTGAGTTTGGCTTCTTAGGAGTAGTAGTCTTAACTACAGTACATACGCCTCTCTTCTGAGGAGCTTCCTTAAGGGCTGGTGAACCAGTCTTATAAATAACTGTTTCCCTACCTTTTCTTACTAATTGGTTAATAGTTGGCATCATTTCACCTCCATGATTAGATGTGTATCTATATTAAATGTAATATAGCATTTTTACAAGGAACGATCATCGTTCCGACAATTGTGACTCCAAACCCTATTTTATCCTATCTGTAGACATTATTCTTTAAATTTCTTTAAAGTTATTGTTAAGAGTCTTCAGCATGGAAATAGATCTGATACAGAACCGGACTGCTCCGGTTCTGATCATCCAAAATCACACAAAGTTTATTTTATCACCATACTAGGGCAATGTAAAGAAAAATTATTCTTCTTCAAATAGGTCAATATCATCAACCTCAGGCATTTCTACTAATTCTTTCTCTGTAGAGAGCTTGATATGGTTATATCTTCTCATACCTGTACCAGCAGGGATCAGTTTACCGATAATAACATTTTCCTTCAGTCCGAGCAGTGGATCGATCTTACCCTTGATTGCTGCATCTGTCAGGACTCTAGTAGTTTCCTGGAAGGATGCTGCAGACAGGAATGAATCCGTTGCAAGTGAAGCCTTGGTAATACCTAGAAGAACCTGTTCTCCTTCAGCTTCCTGAAGTCCCAGTTCTCTCACTCTTGTGTTTTCATCTTCATAATCGAAGATATCCACAAGAACACCAGGCATTAAAGTGGTGTCATTCGCTTCCGCTACTTTGACCTTTCTTGTCATCTGTCTTACAACGACCTCGATGTGCTTGTCATTGGTATCAACACCCTGTAGACGATAAACCTTCTGCACTTCTGCAAGGAGGTATTCTCTAACGCCCTTAATTCCCTTGATTCTTGCGATATCATGAGGATTAATGGAACCTTCAGTAATGCTGTCACCAGGTTCAACCAGATCTCCGTCGTGTACTTTCAGTCTTGATCCGAAGGAAATATCATAAGTGTATTCTTCTCCGTCTTCAGCCATGACATAGACGACTCTCTTCTTCTTTGTTTCATCGATTCTCACGGTACCCTTTGTATCGGATACAACCGCAAGTCCCTTTGGCTTTCTGGCTTCAAAGAGCTCTTCAACTCTAGGAAGACCCTGAGTAATATCAGAACCGGCAACTCCACCTGTATGGAATGTTCTCATGGTCAGCTGGGTTCCAGGTTCACCGATACTCTGTGCAGCTATGATACCCACAGCTTCACCGATATTGATTCTCTGGCCCGTTGCCATGTTCATGCCGTAGCACTTACCACAGACACCGATCTTCGTCTTACATGTGAATACAGAACGGATATTGACACCCTTGACACCGACTTCATCAATCTTCTCCGCTACCAGCGGTTCAATGTACTCATTTTTCTTGACCAGAACTTCTCCATCTAAAGGATTTATGATGTCCTCCAGTGAATATCTTCCTGTCAGTCTTTCACTTAAAGTCTCCACAATCTCATTTCCTTCACGGATGGCTTCGATGTAGATTCCTTCTTCTGAACCGCAGTCCGCTTCTCTTACGATTACGTCCTGTGATACGTCAACAAGTCTTCTAGTAAGGTAACCTGAGTCAGCGGTCTTAAGCGCTGTATCCGCATTACCCTTTCTAGCTCCATGGGTAGAGATAAAGTATTCGGAGATATTAAGCCCTTCTACGAAGGAAGCTCTGATTGGAAGCTCGACGATCTTACCTGATGGGTTGGCCATAAGTCCTCTCATACCAGCAAGCTGCTTGATCTGGGACTTTGAACCTCTCGCACCGGAATCCGCCATCATGAATATTGGATTGTATTTATCCAGTGAATCCATAAGAGCATCAGCAACATCATCTGTAGTCTGTGTCCATTTCTCGATGACTCTTTCATATCTTTCTTCTTCTGAAATAAGCCCTCTTCTAAACATATTTTCAATCTTCTTGACTGTTGCATCCGCATCAGCAAGAAGGTCTTTCTTCGCTTCTGGTACAATCATGTCTGAAATCGCTACTGTTACAGCACCGATGGTGGAGTAATGGAAACCAAGTGACTTGATTTCATCCAGCATCACTGAAGTTCTTGTTGGGCCATACTTGATGTAACATCTGCTGATGATTTTTTCAAGCTGTTTTTTACCTACAAGGAAATCAATCTCAAGCTTCATCGCATTTTCTGGAATCTCTCTGTCGATGAATCCAAGATCCTGTGGAATGGATTCGTTAAACAGAAGCATACCAAGGCTTGTTCTGATGATTGCATTCATCATTTCTCCATCTATTTTCTTCTGTACGCGAACCTTTACAGTTTCCTGCAAGGTCACATTGTTCAACTGATAAGACATAAGCGCTTCTTCTTTTGAGGAGAAGATCTTCATCTCATTTTCAGGCATTTCTTTTTCCATTGTCAGGTAGTACGCACCTAGGATCATATCCTGGGATGGTACAGCTACCGGCTTACCATCAGATGGCTTCAGAATATTTCCTGATGCCAGCATGAGGAATCTTGATTCCGCCTGAGCTTCCATGGAAAGTGGTACGTGGACAGCCATCTGGTCACCATCGAAATCCGCATTGTACGCTGTACATACCAGCGGATGCAGCTTGATTGCTCTACCTTCGATGAGTACAGGCTGGAATGCCTGAATACCAAGTCTATGCAGTGTAGGAGCACGGTTCAGAAGTACTGGATGGTCAGTGATGACCTCTTCCAGAATATCCCAGACCTGAGGCTGAATCTTTTCAACCATTCTCTTTGCACTCTTGATGTTATGTGCTGCACCGCTTCTTACCAGCTTCTTCATGACGAAAGGTTTGAACAGCTCTAGAGCCATTTCCTTAGGCAGTCCGCACTGGTACATCTTAAGCTATGGTCCAACAACGATAACGGAACGTCCGGAGTAATCGACTCTCTTACCAAGAAGGTTCTGTCTGAATCGACCCTGCTTACCTTTAAGCATATCGGATAAAGACTTTAATGGTCTATTTCCAGGTCCTGTAACAGGTCTTCCGCGTCTGCCGTTATCAATCAGGGCATCTACTGCTTCCTGAAGCATTCTTTTCTCATTTTTAACAATGATGTCAGGTGCTCCAAGATCAAGCAGCTTCTTTAATCTATTGTTTCTGTTGATTACTCTACGATACAGATCATTCAGATCAGATGTGGCGAATCTACCGCCATCAAGCTGAACCATAGGTCTGATATCTGGTGGGATGACAGGGATCACGTCAATGATCATCCAGTCTGGTCTGTTTCCGGATTGTCTGAAAGATTCTACCACTTCAAGTCTTCTGATGATTCTGATCTTCTTCTGACCCGTAGCAGTCTTCAGGGCTTCTTTCAGTTCAATGCTCATTGCTTCCAGGTCAAGTTCTGATAAAAGATCCTTCACCGCTTCCGCACCCATCTTTGCTGTGAAAGAGCCGTAGCCCTCCTGCTCGATGTGTTCTCTGTATTCTCTTTCTGAAAGAATCTGTTTCTTCATCAGTGTAGATTCCTTGGAATCAATTACCACGTAGGAAGCAAAATAAAGAATTCTTTCAAGAGATCTTGGGCTCATATCAAGGATAAGGCCCATTCTGGAAGGTATTCCTTTGAAATACCAGATATGGGATACTGGGGCAGCCAGTTCAATGTGCCCCATTCTCTCTCTTCTTACTTTGGATTTCGTTACTTCAACACCGCAACGATCACAAACGATTCCCTTATATCTGACTCTCTTGTATTTACCACAGTGACATTCCCAGTCCTTCATAGGTCCAAAGATACGCTCACAAAAGAGTCCGTCTCTTTCTGGTTTAAGTGTTCTGTAGTTTATGGTTTCAGGCTTTTTAACCTCACCTCTTGACCAGCTTCTGATCTCATCTGGAGATGCAAGGCCGATCTTCAAGGCATCGAAATTATTTAATTCTATCAAGGGTCATCCTCCCTTCTATTACTCTAAATCTTCAGCGAAACTGTTTGAACTTACTTCTTCGAAATCATCCGCGTCTTTTATCACGTGGGTTTTTTCAGTTATTTCCTCAGGAACAACAATGACTGTATCCTCAGGGGAATCAATCTTTATTGCCTTGAGTTCTATGGAAGCCTCTTCGTACTCGGAATCTTCTTTAAGCTCGATTTCTTCTCGCTTATCGTTCAGTACCTTTACATTAAGGCAAAGGGCCTGTAGTTCCTTGATCAGTACTTTAAAGGATTCCGGTACTCCAGGTTGTGGAATATTCTCACCCTTGACGATGGCTTCGTAAGTCTTCACTCTACCAACCACGTCATCGGATTTCACTGTCAGGATTTCCTGGAGTGTATGAGCTGAGCCATAAGCTTCCAGTGCCCAAACTTCCATTTCACCGAATCTCTGTCCACCGAACTGCGCTTTACCACCAAGTGGCTGCTGCGTAACCAGTGAATAAGGTCCCGTACTTCTGGCATGAATCTTATCATCGACAAGATGCGCCAGCTTCAGGATATACATATATCCAACTGTAACTTCATTATCAAACGCTTCACCAGTTCTTCCGTCATATAGAAGCGTCTTTCCGTTTTTGTTGAATCCAGCTCTTTCAAGCGCGTCTTCAATGTCCTGCTGAGAAGCACCATCAAATACTGGTGTTGCTACATGCCATCCAAGCTTTGCAGCTGCCCATCCGAGATGGACCTCAAGTACCTGTCCGATGTTCATACGTGATGGAACACCTAGTGGATTCAGACAGATCTGAAGTGGTCTTCCGTCAGGAAGGAATGGCATATCTTCTTCTGGAAGCACTCTTGAGATAACACCCTTGTTACCATGACGTCCAGCCATCTTATCTCCTACGGAGATTTTTCTTCTCTGGGCAATATAGCATCTTACGAGCATATTTACACCAGGCGGAAGTTCGTCCTGATTGTCTCTTGTGAAAATCTTGATGTCTACGATGATACCGGCTGCACCATGAGGTAATCTTAACGATGTATCTCTTACTTCTCTCGCCTTTTCACCGAAAATCGCACGAAGCAGTCTTTCTTCAGATGTCAGATCCGTTTCACCCTTAGGTGTCACCTTACCGACAAGAATATCTCCTGCTCTTACTTCAGCACCGATTCTGATGATTCCTCTTTCGTCGATATCCTTAAGGGAATCTTCGCCGACGTTTGGAATGTCTCTTGTGATTTCTTCTGGCCCGAGCTTTGTATCTCTTGCTTCTGCTTCATATTCTTCAATATGGATGGAAGTAAAGACATCGTCTCTAACCAGTTCTTCAGAAATCAGCATCGCATCCTCATAGTTGTAACCTTCCCAGGTGATAAAGCCCATTCTGATATTCTTACCAAGAGCAATTTCTCCTAGGTCAGTGGAAGGACCGTCTGCAAGAAGTGATCCGATTTCTACATGTTCGCCCTTGACCACAAGTGGCTTCTGGTTGATACATGTACCCTGGTTACTTCTTTTGAACTTCAGTAATTTATAATGATCAATGGAGCCGTTGTCTTCTCTCTTGATCTTGATCTCATTTGCACTTACATAGATAACCGTACCTGCGTTTCTTGCCTTTGGCAGTACTCCGGAGTCCAGAGCAGCCTTGTACTCAATACCTGTTCCAACATAAGGAGCAGCAGGTTTAAGTAGTGGTACTGCCTGACGCTGCATGTTTGATCCCATCAGTGCTCTGGAAGCATCATCATTCTCAAGGAATGGAATCATCGCTGTCGCAACAGAAACGATCTGACGTGGCGAGATATCCATAAGGTCTACCTCTGCCTTTGAAACAACCAGTACATCTTCTCTATATCTTACAGTTACTCTTTCGTCGATGAACACTGAATTATCATCCAGAAGTTCATTCGCCTGAGCAACCAGCAGTTCATCTTCCTCATCCGCAGTAAAGTACTTCACTTCTGTAGTTACTCTACCAGTACCCTTTTCAACCATTCTGTACGGCGTTTCAATGAATCCATATTCATTCACACGTGCATAGGTTGATAAGGAGTTGATCAGACCGATATTTGGACCTTCAGGAGTCTCGATAGGACACATTCTTCCATAATGGGAATGATGTACGTCTCTGACTTCAAATCCGGCTCTTTCTCTGGAAAGACCACCAGGCCCCAGAGCAGAAAGTCTTCTCTTATGAGTAAGTTCTGAAAGCGGATTTGTCTGGTCCATAAACTGTGACAGCTGGGAGGATCCGAAGAATTCCTTCACTGAAGCAGTTACAGGTCTGATGTTTATGAGTGCCTGTGGTGTAATATTGTCCTGATCCTGAATCGTCATTCTTTCTTTAACGACTCTTTCCATTCTGGAAAGACCGATTCTGAACTGATTCTGGAG
>DATIRH010000032.1:0-3200 GCA_035469845.1 Proteiniclasticum sp.
GCCCTGTGGGAAAGTAGGTTGTCGCCAGTTAAACAGCTCTAAGCGCAAGCTTAGGGCTTTTTTGTTGCGTCGATTTTTAAAAGATGTCCTCTCTTTCGTTAAGATCAGTCATATAAGATGAAGGTATCCTAATGAATACAGAGTGCATTATATTATTATAGGAATAAAGGAGTATCAGAGATGAAGATCTCAAAGAGAATGAAAGAAAAAGATGAAAGAAAAAGAAGTTCACCATGCAGGTGAACTTCTTTCAAAATCTTATTTAGCTTTGTAAGTCAGAATGGTTGTTACACCAGCCTCTACATCGATACCTACTTGAGGTTCAAAGCTCTTCAAGACATCCATGTCTGTGAAGATGACTGGAGTGACCAGAGAAAATCCCTTTGAAATAATGAGTTCCCGATCAATCTTGACGATGGGTTCTCCCTTCTTCACCATATCTCCCTGCGCTTTCATTGCTGTAAATCCTTCTCCGTTTAAGGAGACGGTATCAAGTCCTATATGAACCAGAATCTGAACACCTTTATCCAATGTCATGCCGAAAGCATGCTTTGTACCGAAGAGCATGGTCAGCTCACCATCAGCTGGTGCTACGAAGACATCTCCTGTAGGATCGATGGCAAGACCATCACCAGCCATTTTTTCTGCAAAGACGGCATCTGTTACATCTTTAATATCTATAGTCTTTCCTGTAACCGGTGCAACGATTGAACCTTCTTTTTTAAACATTCCAAACATTCTATTCACTCCTTCAATATTGATCACTAAATTATCATTTCACCAAATCAGCTGATCTGATAAAATGTAAATATCTATCATCTAATTCTACAATTAAACACTGCATATTGCAATTCCAAAGCACTGCTTTGGGATGAACATCCTGTAAAGGTTAAGAACTGTTGTAGAATTTTTCTATCTGGATACTATATAAGCCAATTGTGATTTCCTCTGAAAGCCAGATTATCAGCTCAAAACACATGGATTGTATGGTAAAATAAGACTGGTATGTTTTTGCATACGATTCATAGAAAAATGAATCTGCTTTGTAACTAAATAAAAGATGATGTTTAATACAATGAACATAGATAACCGGAGGAAATTATGAAGAAAAAGAATATATTCGGCAACAGCGGTGGAACTTATTACAGAAGCAAGAAGAGCTCTAAGGGGATTCTGATCATAGGTCTGCTTGTGGTTGTCATCGGTACTGCACTTGGTTTTACCATTTTCAAACTGATTGGAGAAAATAAATTCACGTCTAAAACGCCAATCATAGTGGAGCAGGAAAAAGAAGAGGAACCTGTTGCTGAAGTGATCGTGGCCGAGCCAGGCGATCTAGTAGAAAATTCCAATCACATCCATAAGGCATCGGACTATGCATACAGCACCAAGGATGTAAGAAACTGGATCACTGAAGTCGAGCCTTATGATGGAGAGAAAATTGCTTTTCTTACTTTTGATGATGGTCCAAGTCCACAGAATACAGGCAAAATACTTGATATACTGAAGGAAAAAGATGCTGCGGCAACCTTCTTCACCATCGGATCAAGTATTGAAAACAGCAATGCTTCAGGAGATGTGCTTAATAGAATTCTTGATGAAGGAAGCTCTATCGCGCTTCACAGCTATACCCATGTCTATGAAAAGCTTTATCCGAATAATACAGCAGATAAGGACTATATCAAAGAAGAACTGGATCGGCTGCAGGAGAAGATCAGAGAAGTGACAGGAAGAGATCAGTTTAAATCGAATGTTCTAAGATATCCAGGTGGTCATATGAGCTGGAAAGAGATAGCAGCAGCAGATGCATACCTTGCAGAAGATGGAATAGAATATATCGACTGGAACGCCATGAACGGTGATTCAGAACCAACCGCCAGAAGACCCAAAGACCCGGAAGCCCTTGCGGCATTTGTTATGGAATCCCTTGTGTTCACCAATGTGAAAGATGTGGTTGTGGTACTGATGCACGATGCGGAGAATAAAGGAATGACCACAGAATCTCTTCCGATGATTATAGATACTCTGCGAAATGAAGGATATAAGTTTGGCATACTGAAATAAGAGGAAGGTGAAATGAATGAAGATACTTATTTGTGAGGATGAATCCAGTATCAGAGCGTTTTTAAAAATCAATTTCGAACGAAACGGTTTTTCGGTCATAGAAGCGGGAAGCGGTGAAGAAGCGCTCAGACTGACTGAACTGGAGAAGCCACATGTGGCAGTGCTGGATGTGATGCTGCCAGGAATCGATGGATTTGAGGTCTGCAGAAGATTAAGACAAACCCATCCGAATATCGGAATCATCATGCTCACAGCCAAAGGACAAGATCTTGACAAGATATCAGGACTGGAACACGGCGCAGATGATTATGTGGTAAAACCATTTAACCCCACTGAATTCATCTTAAGGACGAAAGCGCTGATCAGAAGACTGGAAGATGCCAAGGGAATAGAAGAAGAAGGAAAACTTCTTGTGAGCAGAGTTTTTGTCATGGATAAGTATTCTCAGACATTGAGAAAAGGAGAAGAATACATAGAACTCACACCAAAGGAGTTTGCAATCATGAAAATCTTTATGGAAAATGAAGGGAAAGCGTTTTCCAGAGATGAGCTTCTGAACCTGGTATGGGGCTACGATTTTATCGGAGATCCCAAAATTGTGGATGTGAACATGAGAAGACTCAGGTCAAAGATTGAAGATAACCCTTCCGAACCCCAGTACATAGAAACTGTGTGGGGAACAGGATACAGATGGGGTAAGGAATAGGGAAAAATACATGAGAGGTTAAAGGGAATATATATGAGATTAAGAAAAAGTCTGAAAGTCAGACTTGCCATAAGTTATCTGATCATCATTATAGTGACCTTGGTCATTACAGATTTCGCTTTAGCCAGTGTTCTTCGAACCTATTTCAACAACAATGTCAGAGATACTCTCTATAATCAGCTTTCGGTGGCAACTGATACCTATGCCAGATATTATGCAGATGATACCCTGGAACAGAATGTAGCCAATGATGAAGATGCATTCTGGATACAGTCCAATGCTCTGGTGCAGATCATCAGTACAGAAGGCTCGGTACTTCTGGATTCTACAGGAAACAGGCCTCAGGGAGTTATGGAGTCAGAAGATGTCAGACTTGCCCTTGAGGGGAGCAGAGGATCCACGATTTACTACCATCCTGTCACAGGCGAAA
>DATIRH010000033.1:0-19018 GCA_035469845.1 Proteiniclasticum sp.
TTTATTCATTATAATATCTCCTCTTGTATCTCTTCATTTATATAATCTCATTTAAGCTTCGCTAAATTAAATTGTATGCAATCTATTCATTGATACTAACACAGTCCCATGAAGCCGTCAACTTATTCATCCAATTAAATCACGGGCAATGAACTTGAGTTCAAGTTTTAAAGATCAGTTTGTTGAATAACATCACTTCCGTTCTCCTGAAATTTCAAACCTACTGATTCAAGCAAATTGAAAGAGACCAGCTGGTTCAAGAAGCCATCCGTGAATAAGACTGGTCTCTTATGTACACCGATAGGATAGGTAAGAAGAACCCTCTATACCATTAATAAATCTGATGAATTGTGTTATAGCATTATGAAGATAAATAATCTAGATGCCTCAAGTTGATCATTGCTCAAATGATATGATAGGACTATTATAAAGAAGAGAAACCCAATTCAGCAGAAACCGAGGGGATAGAAAGAGATGGAAAGCTTGTTTGACCTTGATAGACCTTCTAAGGCTTCAGTAAAACTGATGGTCATGCTGGCTGTTTTTTTGTTTGCGGGAACGATTTTCATGTGGAATAATCATGGGCTGTATTCTACACCTCTGGCAAAAATTGTGGACGTGCAGGAAACTTTTAACCGAACTGAATCCGGGATGGATGATACGGAAGAAGATTATTATGATCAGAAAGTCACCGCCAGACTTATGAATGGGGTGAACAAAGGAGCAATAATCTCCCTTGATCATCTTCGCTCCGAATCGGGGGTTTATGATGAGAACCTTCAGGAAGGGGATGATATTTTTGTCTCTTACCATCAGGACCTTGATGAATGGAGCCTGGATGGAGTGAAAAGGGATCAATTTCTTGCCCTGGCCTCCGCCATCTTTATCCTTGCTGTGGCTCTGGTGGGAAGATATCGAGGTATCTTATCCATCATCAGCGTTATTGTCAATATTCTGGTTTTCACATTAGTCATCAATCTCTACCTTAAAGGGGTCAATATCCTGGTACCCACCATTTTTGCCGTCATCTTTTTTTCGATTTTCTCCCTTCTCTTATATTGCGGTTTCAGACTCCTTACATTCGTAGCCATTCTCACCACCTTATGTGGGTTGGGGGCTTCCATGCTGATCATGCTGATCGTCATTGCCCAGACGAATTACGACGGGGTATGGGTTGAATCCATTGATTTTCTTATCATCGAGACAGATTACCGCAGTGTATTTTTTGCAGGTATTCTCATAGGAGGCCTTGGAGGAATCATGGATATTGCCATTACCATTACTTCTTCCTTATTCGAATTAAAAGGAGATAATCCGGAGATGACCTCAAAAGAGCTGATGGAGTCCGGCAAGAACATTGGCCGGGATATCATGGGCACCATGGTCAATGTCATGTTCTTCACCTTTCTGGGAGGGTCACTGCCCATTATTCTCCTGAGTGTTAAAAACGGCTATAGGATCATTGATTATCTGACGAACTTTGCAACCCTTGAGATTGTCCGGTTTCTGGTTGGAGGCATTGGTCTGGTGGTAACCATTCCAATCAGCCTGTACATAGTCATCTTTATCTTGCAGAAGAGGGGGAGAAAATCATGATGATTGGTATGTTGACGGCGATTCTGTTTGTCCTTATGCTGGCTGTAGGAGGAAGCCGAGGGTTACGTTCCTTTGGCTCTCTGATGATTAATTTCATGGTTCTAGCCTTGGTTATCTCCATGGTTGCACGAGGTACTGATGTCATATTGACCACGATCATGGGATGTCTCATCATCACAGCGCTGACCTTGCTCTTGAATGTAGGCAGTAATCTTAAAAGCCTGGCCTCATTGATCTCCATTATGCTGGTTCTTCTGGTCATCGGAATCTATTCCGGCTTTCTTGTGACTTCTAGCGTAATGGGAGGATTCTCAAAGCCTGAATACACCGATATTGTGATGTTCAACCTCAATGTAGGGATCAATATGGCTGATGTGGCCGTTGCGGTTATCTTGCTTAAACTTCTGGGTGCCATGATTGACACCTCCGTGGCCATTTCGTCTTTCTCGAATGAATCTGTGCGCCTTAATCCCCATCAATCCAAATCCCATCTCTTTCACTCCGCCATGAATGTGGGACGAGATATTCTGGGAACCACCACGAATACGCTTTTTTTCGCATTTCTCGGAAGCTTTATGATGCTCTTTGTCTGGTTTAGTCTGGAAGGATACACCTTCGCTATGGTGATTAATTCAAAAATCCTGACCAGAGAACTCATTCGCATCATCTCCAGTGGTTTAGGGTGCGTCCTTGTTATCCCTATCACTGGTGTGATTTCCACGATTTTATTCAAAAAAACACAACCTCGCGAGGTAAGACCGTAGTGAGCTCATGTAGCTTCAGTCGGCATAGATAATAAAGAATATTGTATGTATTTTCATTTTTTTGCCGCAGGAAAATTAATCTCATCATGTCAGATAGAAAAGAATATGAACCGAAAAGCTGAATCACATGAAAGAAGCACCAGAATCAGGCGCTTTTTGTGACAGGAATTAATGGAAACAAAAAAAGGCACCTTTCGGTGCCTTTTAAAATGTTACTGCTTTTTTCTCCTGACTGAATCCGTTTCAACGGTCTTTCTGTAAACAAGAGGTATCGTCTCTCAGCGATGGATCTTTAGTATAATCCATCGCTGATCTGATTTCTTGAATTACGAATTGAGCGTTACAATGATTTTTTTAATTGTACCATCACGGCTGAACAGACTTTGACTGATCTCTTTATTAAGTTTCATGCTATTGTCGAAAGTATATTTGTCACCGTTGACATAATAAACAGAAACGGCCTTATGGTTATTTCTGTCATATATTATAGGCACGGAACAAATTGTAAATCCTAACTGATTTTCCTTTAACTTTAAAGTTCTGTTAGGCAGTTCCCAGATTGTCGCTTTTTCCAGGAATTCCGTTTTTGATAATAAGCGTGGATCAAACAGAATCTCACCATTTGACACATTCACACCCAACTCACCAAATCTGGAAATGAAGTCTTCTTTGACTTGTCCTGTCATTCCAGGCTGCTGAACACCAGCAAAACTTGGCGTATGTGAATAGGCATCAGTTGGAAATGCGCCATACTCTACAGGAGACTTTTCAGCACCGATTCCGACTTTCAACTCATGGAAGTGCTTCGCTAATTTTTCTGCGTCCTCTGGCTGATTTTGCTGAAGGGCTAACAGATGATTTTCCTGCGCTGCCAGCACAAGCTTCGAAACCATGTGCCAGTAGATACTCCCAAGACCCTCATACTTATAGAATGTGCCAGAGCGACCCGTAAACGAGTGATGGTCAAACAAATCAGTGAAAACCTCACCAACTGCCAGCACATCTTCCTGCGCATACAATCCGGTTTTGGAGATGGCGTCCATGATTTCCGTTCCGTTTCTATATTGACCGTTAAAGCGATATTGACCCAACACATCACGTTCAATAAACTTCTTTGATCCATTATTTATTTCCGCTTCCAGAATTTTAGACCCTTTCACCATCGCTTCCGGGATGATGTTCTTTTCTAAGAATTTAGGCAGTTCACGTACGGGATAGAGCATATAACTGTTCTGATCCTTTCTGTAAATTGCGCTCTGCCTTAGTACATCCAGCACATTCAAAGCTTCACTGGAACTTAAGGCTCCAGAACTCAGTACCGCTACCTGTCCTTCAAGCATTTCGTATAAATGAGACAAGCTGATGGCTTTATCTTTGAACTTGATCAGGTTATACGCATGATACAGTCCATCTTCTCTTCTATTCTCATGTATTGTGTCTTTTAGATGCAGCTTTGCGACTTCAACCATTTCCTGGATAGAAGCGTAAGACAGATCCTCTTTTTCACCAGAGAATCCTTCTGCATAGATGAGCTCACGGTAGCCTTCACCGATTCGTCCCAGTTTTTCAACAATTTCATAACGCACTTCATCATTCATTGGCGCATCTAAATAGATTGAACTTTCCTTCAGGACTTTATAAATGTCATCAAACATTTCCTTCAGCTCTCTGGAGATCTTCACTGTATCTTCTGATCCTTCCAAAAGATCACCGATAAAGCTTAAATATCGATATAAGTAATTAAGGGTAACCATTGAAACGCCATTCCCGACCAATGCATTATTTGCATCATTCCATTCCGGGCGTTGGCTGTTCATCCATATGCCACCTTTAGGAATGTAGTTCGACAGCTTGGATAGAAGAACAACAAGAAGCTTTTCCATTAAAGTAACATGATGAATCTCATCACCGATAAACTGAAGTTTCCCGTCAGCACCAAGCTGACTCACCTTCTGATCTATCAGGTCAGAACAGGCATGATCATATTCCAGGGTATTTCTGGGATCATTGATAATTTCATCCAGCCCTTTGATTCTATAAGGTACATTTGCATAAACAAAAGTATTTTTACTCAATAGTTCAAGCAGTTTATCCGGATGGTACTTTTTCGATAACTCCATCAGCTTCAAAAGATAGATCACCTGGTGATCTCCCCAATACCCTATGTTTGACCAAGGATCAGCAGGATCTGGTCTTTCCCAGTCAACGCCTTCCTTTGTAATTCGATAAGGATTATATCCATCTGCTGTAGATGCATTCACGAATTTTGCTATTATGCTTTCGAGGTATCCAGGGTAAGAAAGCGATAGCGCTTCCCAGTTCTGGAAAATATCTCGCCAGTTGCCTTCGAAATTAAGATTCTGTTCTCCGTCATCTCCGGTTATTTTTATGTTGAATTTATTCCATGGTCGGCTAGGATCTCCATGCCGTCTGGAATAGGTCAGTGGTAAATATTCATGAACAATTCTATCCAGATCAGAATCAGCGCGTTCTTCCATATGCGTGATCAGATCAAAATAATTCATGGTGTCTGGCAATGCGCTCAGAAACTCTGAATGTCTGCTGAAAACCTCTTTGTTCCAAAGAAGGATAAACTTCCTCAAATCACTGGTGTCAATGGTATATCCATCTGCATAGATTCCTCCACGCATGATGTTGTACAAGGTGTTTGAGAAGTGTCTGTTCATCATCATCGTTTTTTCTGTCATCTGAAACCCATCAGCATCATAGACCAGTTTCTTAAGATTCTCATCTCCGTTTTTAACATCGGCTTCAATATTCTTCAGAACTGAATCGTTGTCCTTTATTTCTGCAATGAGCGATTCGATATTTGCTGCGCTCTGATTTAATTCTGAAACAAAGAACCATTCTTTTGTTTGAGAACCTCGCAGTTCAAATGTTGAAGAAACATAGAAAGCACCCCTTCTACCTTTCACATCAAATTCCGTTTCAATCCTATGGTTGTTTTGAAAACTTCTGACCTGCTGTTCTGAAAGCAGGAAAGTTGGCTGATCCAGTCCCTTTGACCAAACGGTCGTTGATTTCAATGATTCACTCGGTTCAGCTTTGTCCGTTATAATCGAACTCAATGTAAAAATACCCAGTCCTGAAGCTTCCACTAGTTCGCTGCGTTTGTATCCGTCGATAAGTGTGCTTCGAGCCATTTGGGTCTGTGAGTCAACACCGTAGGGCAAGATATTTCGAATACCATCTAGAAGTCTGATCTCCAAGGTTTTTTCCGAGTTGTTCACTACCTCTGATGCTTTGATGATTCCATATCGGTTGCTCATCTTCCAGGTGTATCTATAGGTTAATTTCAAGTCCAGATTGACTTCTTCGAACATGATCTTGTTTCCGATGGTATTTTTATATAAATTTCTTTTTATATTATATATATTTGAGTTGTGATTTGAGAAGGGTTGCCATAGGTAGTTCTTATCGCCATCCTGAACAATCATTGTTGTATGTGGACCTGTGGTTTCAATGCTGTCATGAACTTTGTCATCAGTGACATATGGGAATAAAGCCATCTCAGGATTTTCTCTTCCCGCTGTCAATCCTCCTGTACTGGAAACAAATAACCAGAAATCCCCATCATTGACGATCGTCATGAAAAATGGAGGCATTTCATTATAGTTTTCAATTTTAAAGTATGTCTCATCATGAATATCAACCGTTGTTAATGAAACTTCAGATGGATTAGAGTATATCTGCTTGTCACCGAAATATAAATTAGTATTCTTCATATTAATTCCTTTCATAGCTTTATTGTTATCCTTTGACTGCACCGGCTGAAATATTTTCAATGAGATATTTGGATGCGAAAATAAACACGATGACGATAGGCACAATTGATATAGCAAAGCCTAGATAGATTGCTCCTTGATTTTGATGCCAAATTTGTAAGGCTTTCAAAGATGAAATAACCATAGGCAGTGTTTCATTTTCCTTTGAGCTTAAAATAACTCTTGCACTCAAATAGTTATTCCATGAGCCTATAAATGTAAAGATTGCCATTGTAGCGACACCCGGTGCCATAAGAGGAAATGCTATTCTGTGGAAAATATAGAGTTCTCCTGCACCATCTATTCTGGCCGCTTCGATGATCTCTTTACTGAGGGACGAACTGATATACGCCCTTAAGAAAAAGACAGTACCAATTGATGCTATGGCAGGAATAATCAAGGCTAAATGATTGTCCATAAGACCGATTTGTGTCATCAGCTTAACATAACCTAGAAACGCCAGTTGACTTGGAACCATCATGAAAATCAGGATAATCCCGAACAGGATATTACTCCCCTTGAATTTGAATACATGGAATCCATAAGCGGTCAGCGCTGAAAAATAACTGGACAATGCCGTAACCGCAACAGCGATTTTCAATGAATTACCAAAACCACGTATTACATTGACATTATCTACAAGGATTCTGTAATTTTCTTTCAAGCTGGAACCTGGAAATAATGAAATACCCTGAGTAGATATGGCCATGCCATCACGTGTTGCGTTGATAAGTACAATCCAGAACGGTACAACCGCAATGACCACCAAAAAGCCTAGGAAAAGATACACGCTTGTATATACGATAATCTTTTTCTGTTTTCTTTTTCGGTCATCGATGATTCTCTGCTTTTCAATTTGGTCATAATCATGATCCTGGATGTTGTTATTTTTCATGATGACCACTTCCTTTCAATAAAGATTGTTCTTTTCTAATTGCCTTTCTCTCTTTGCGTGTCTGGAAAAACTCTTTAATTTCATTCCTGTTGGTCACAATCGCAAACCCAACCGTAAATAACATGATCAGCAGAAACAGCACAAAGGATAGTGCAGATGCATACCCGTAATTTCTATAAACAAAAGCCATATTATAGATATAAACAATCATGGTATTAAGACTTCCCTCTGGAAAACCTCGGCTGTCTGTAATCAGGAAAGGGATATCAAATAGTTGTAGCCCTCCTATGAGCCCAGTGACCATAACATACATCAATATAGGCTTAATCGAAGGTAAGGTGATATTTCTCATAATCTGAAATCTGTTGGCACCATCGATTCGTGCAGCTTCAAATGTTTCTTTACTTACAGCTTGTACAGAGGCCATGAATAGAATGAATGAGTTTCCGAACCACATCCAAGTCTGAATGCCTGAAACACTCATCTGCGCTAAAATCGGTTTAGTCAACCACCCAATCGCCGTATCAATCCAACCTATATTGAAGAGCACCTGATTCACGACACCATAATCTCTATCAAGCAGTTTCACGAAAATCAATGCGATGGTAGCGGAAGCAATCAAGTTCGGCAGATAGAATATAACTCTGAAAAAACCTAAGCCTTTTACTTTGTATTTGATGTCAGAGAATACCATAACCAGCAGAAATGCTAGAAATATCTGGAAGAAAATATTCACGCCCCATATTTTGATTGTGTTCAAAAATGCATTTGCCACATTCGGATCTGTAAATACCAGTTTAAAGTTATCCGCACCTATAAATACCTGAGGTCCATACCCTTTGTATCTTGTCATGGAAAGGTATAACGTAAACAAGATCGGATACACATTAAATAGAGCGAAAACTAAGAAAAATGGTGTTATAAAAAAGTATCCTATCTTATCTTTTGTTTTTTTCATTTTTACCTCCATACACAAAAGTAGACCTTAAGTCTACTCTTGCGTTGTTTTATTTTATTCAGTTGGTAGTCCCGTAGGATTTATTCAAGTGGTAATCCGTCAACATAGATTTCAGGATAAGTTACTTGTACATCAGCATAGAATTTTGTCAAAACGTCTGCTATAGAACTGTATCCTGCAGCGCCTGTTTTGAAGTTTGTGATGTGGTTACCTAAAAGGTCATTCAGACCTCTGTCATAAATCGTTACATTTGATAAATCGATTTTTGCAGCTTCTTCATTAAATACCTGCAGATGATTCATTCCACCAAGAGATTGTCTTCCTTCGTAATCAGCAATAACAGGTGCCATAACTGATTCTACTGCGTACATATCTCCATCTGCTTCCTGACGTACTGCAAGTCTTTCTTTATCAAACAGCATGGATTTCAAAAATGCGAACCCTGCTTCAGGAAGTTTTGTATCAGTGTTGACACCTAGATAAGTACCACCCCAGAAGTATGAGTTCGGACCTGATGCCATTCCCCAGTTACCTTTGAATGCAGCTGCTTCATAAGCATCTTTTGTAGCTTGATCTGCATCTTCTGCAGGTTTTGCTAATGTGTTACCTTCAGCATCTACTTTTTCCATGTTTGGTTCAATAATATACTTTAAACCCCATGTAGGCATAGAGTAAGCCATAACCTGCCAAGTTTTTCCTTCAGCGTCAGTCAGATCTTTGTCCATAGCATCGTACCAAGGGCCACTCCATTCTCCTGCATTTGCAGTTAACGAAGCAGTTACAGATTCTCCGTACATTTCACTTACTAGATTGATGTAAGGAATTTGTTCCTTGATTTTCGCTGGGTTCAGTTTTCCGTCTTCATCTACCCATTTCGCTGGATCATCAGTACCTGCAGCGAAGTGACGTACTGCCTGATCATCTGGGAACATACGCCAGCTTTCATTGTAAGCCTTAACTTCTCTCTGCGCTTCCAGCATATTTTCGATAGTGTCGAATTTATTTTCATTCATCCAGTTTGTCACGACTGTGTTGTAGTCTGCAGAACCTTCAGCTGGGAAACCAGCTTCTTTGCCCCAGACTTCAGCAGCCATGTCCGTTTTAAAGAAGATTGCTCCTGGAGTCACCTGCCATGATAATGCAGCCAATTTCTCAGTAGCTGGGTCTATAGCGGATTGCCAGATATATTCTTTGTAATCTGCTTTCTCAGCTTCTAAATCAACGTCTGGATCATTTTCCATCATTGTTTCGATGTCTGCATAATAGCCGGCTTCGATGAACTGTTTAATATGATCGAGCTCGCCAGTGAAAACGTCTGGTCCATTACCAGAAGATAATGCTGGAAGAATTTTATCCATGTATCCATCTTGTATAGATACAGCAACAAATTCCACTTCTAGACCTTCTAAAGGTTTTCCTGGTGCAGTGTATAGTTCCTTGAAATTATCTATATCACCTGCTGTCTGTATTTCGTCAGTAAATGACCAGATAACCAGCTTTTCTTTTGAATAGTCTTTTGATGGGTCCACCTCTACGGAAGGTGCATCTGCAGCACCGCCGCAAGCAGTCAATACTAGTGCTGATACTAATAATGAAGCAAGAATTTTAGTAGTTTTCATAATTCAATCCCCTTTTCTCTTTTTTAACATTTTTATGCCGTACCCATAATATACCACATTTACGAAAGCGGTTTCAAGGATTTTTAAAATATTTTTGTAAACCTTTTACATTTTCACATCGGCAATAGATTGCTGATGCGCTAGTATACAATGCTTTTACATGATAAATCCGCAATAATACTGAGCCTTATTTTATTTATGAACCTTCTTTAAACAAAGCTTTTTATGGTTTTCTATGCTTATTTAAGATATTATCAGCTATTTTCGAAACCGCTTTCCCTTATTATCCCTATTAATTCTTCTGAATCACAAAGGTTGTAATAGATCTATCTGGTAAATTTATATTTACACCTTCCCCATCTATTACAAGAGCCAGTTCTGCGATAAAACCTTCATTTTGCGCAACAACCACAATATCATTATTTGGATTCCTAAAAGCAACGGCAAAGACGCCCTCTTGTGTCACACTGATTTCAAGTCGTTTTGCACCAACTTCAATATACTTGGAAAAATGTCCAATATAATAATACGAGTTGTTATAAATCAGCTTCCTGCTGTTTCGATCATACATGATCGGCGCTTCGCAATAATTATAGACATGATTTGGTCCACCCATTTCATTGAGCACCAGATTCCAGTCAATCCATCCTCGACTCCAATTGTTGAAATCACCTATAATATTACGACCATACCGTTCCCCGTTTGACCAGGAACCTAAATACCCATTGAACTGTGCATTCTCTGAAGTGGTCGTCAATTCCACACAACCCTCTGTAAATAGAATGTGCTTATCCGGGAACATGTTATGCAATGCGGATAAGTTTTCAAAAGCTTCACTCACATACCAGTGATTTCCGGTTCCCCAGACATATTTCGCCGCCTCTTTATCCGCCAGCACTACTGCCGCTCGTTCTAAGAGGATGTCACGGTTATGGTCCCATGCAATTATTTCAGTATCCGGATAGGAAGCTTTTAAAACCGGACCTAAATGATTTTTGATGAAATCACGCTCTTCCTCGGCGGTGTAGATGCATGAATCCCATGTCTGGGTAGCCAGTGGTTCATTCTGCACACTTACTGCCCAGATATCAATGCCACGATTTTTCATGGCCTCAACGAATTTAACATAATAATTCGCCCATGAACCAGCATACTCAGGTAGCAGTTTTCCACCATAATTCATCTCTTTGGTGTCCTTCATGAATCCTGGCGGACTCCACGGTGAGGCTAATATTTTTATGGGTTCTTCCGCGTATCTTACTGCATCTTTAATCATTGGAACGACCCATTGATCTTCTCTCGAAATGTCAAATGTCGTCAGTTCATCATCACCTTCGTCCACATAGGTATAGTTTTCAAGGGAGAAATCACAGGAATTAATATGTACTCGTCCTAAAACATATCCAAGTCCATCATTCTTTGAAAAATATGCGCCCATGGCTTCCTCTCTGATTGCTGATGGCGCCTCAGACAAAGTGTACGCTGCCGCTTCTGTGAAAGCTCCTCCAAAACCCATAAACTCCTGATATTCCAACCTACTGTTCACTGCAATGACGGGCCTTTTCGGATCAAACAGGCCTGTTTCGCGTTCTGGCAATGCCACCCAAAATTTCATGTCTCTCTTTTCTGATCTTACTGCTGTAATTTTCATATATCCTCCTATATTATCATATATTATTTTATATTTTCTTATACACCATGATGACTTGTTTCACCTGACGATTGCGGACTTTATAAGCCATATCTCCTTTGATGCATTCATATCGCTCTCCATCTACGACAAAGTGATCGACACCTACTTTCTCAGAATACGTTGGCAACAATGTGTTGTTTTCAATGATGAACTCAATATCAGACAGGAGCGTTGTCCTTACACGACCTTCTGAGAAAAAATCCGCACTCAGAATGGGTTCCGGTGAAAAATAGAGTGTATCGGTATATTTAAACACCGCTGCCCCAAACATCATGTATCTCCAGATGCTCAGCATCTCTGCTGTAGAACCGCTTAATCTTGATACAAAGCCTTGTCCCCGAACATTCGGATTCGGATTCAGACTGCTCGCTATAAAACTGGAGTTTTCAAGCGTTGAACGGCCATAGACATCAGGATCCATAAAACAGACCAGGTTTGTTTTTATTTCTTCGTAGAACTGATCGTGAAGTCCACCTTTGATCAGACCTAATAGATACTTATAGGTCATATGAAGAAAATTACTTTCTCTCTCCAGCCAACCTGGTGTAAATGCCCTGATCCTACCGAGTTCGAAACTCATGTCATCAAGTCTTCCACTTGTTTTATAAGTTTTCAGACTCGAATCGTATATGTCCGACTTCTTTATGCGGTTGTACTGCTCTCTGTTCTCATCCAAGGTGCCGATCTTGTAATGTCTCGCGGGCGCTTCAAGGAAATGAGGAATCTTATGCAGTTCAAATGCCTTCACGTGAACTGCTTGTAGACCGTAAGGTGTTTTGTCTTCAAGAAGATCATATTCGCTGGCAGAATAAGTGAGATAAGTCGGTAAAATTCCATCATGGTATGCTCTGGCACGTTCTATGCCATCCATCAGGATCTCTTCCACACGCTTTAAAAACGCGATGATTTCACCATCTGAAACGCTTACTTCTTCTTTGCTGATGCCATTCTTAAGATTTTCCCTGAATTTTTCTCGAAGTGTGGACATTTCATCCCATCGCTGAAACAGTGTCATCTCCTTCGTGATCAGGTTGTTGATCTCTGAATAGAACTCATGGTTTATTTCCAGGATGTTAAATGATTTCGTTATATTTTCTTTCAGAAAACGCACGCTACGCACAAGTTCAATGGTTTCGCTCATACCTGATCCGAAAACACCTGGCAAACCATTCATGGCATCATTCCACCCCGGTTTGTTCGCTTCCATTTCAATACCCATACCAAAGGGATCCAGCGTAGTGAACTTCATCATCACCAGACTGAGCATCTTCTGAGCTAAATTTGTCCTGTAGATCTCACCTGATGAAACCTTCATCCAGTTAGATTGCTCGAATCGCCTCGAGTGAGGTTCTTCTTCAATTGAACCATATTGCCTGACGACCCCTTTACTGGTCATTCCATATTTTTTGCTTCTTGGTAGAACACGCACCGGACTTTCATAGTACTGATATGTTTCGTCCTCAAACAGCAAAGCATCCGTCCTGTCCGGAAAAACACTTAAATAACTTTCAACAAGATCGAAATTGTACGTCCAGTGATCAGACCAGAAGCCTTCACCGAAAACCGCTTCAATATGCTGCGTGGCCTTCTCCAATAAGTCTTCGATAAATGCTTCTTCTGTTATCTTCAGCTCGATCTCATTCAGCGAAATATACATACTGATCATCCCTGGTGTGAATTTCCGGCAAAGCATTTCTTTTAATTTCTCTTTACCTGACACAACATGTGTCTCGATCAGTTTCTCAGAAGTCTCACTATCAATTGAAAAGGTCGTCCCTTGAACACCCAATGGATTGTATCCATCAAGCTGAAGAAGATTCATAAACATTTTCACATTGAAAAGCCCTGCATCAGGTACAAACAGAACATCATTACGCCTGTTCTGATTGACGTCCCTGTAATTTCCGTTCCCCTGGGAATAAAATTCAGGCGCCAATGTGAAGAAATTGTAATCGCGTTCCGGATCCCCGTGCTTTCTGGAAAACACATGGTAGACTTTCTTATGATCGTCTTCTCCGAAAACCAGAGGAAATCCGCCTCTTAGACTGTTATCGAGGAAATTCTGCTTGAGGTATGCGTCAAATATCGGAAAACTGGTTTCTGTATCAATAACACGAACCAGATCATCAACCACTTTCTCCGCTTCAATCAGTTTTCTGGAAATATAACCGTTCTTCGCAAATGTCATCGCTCTCTCATTGATTATACTTACATCAGAAACGTGTCCGATGATGGTATTGATTGTGACGCTCTCATCATTCCTGACTGATCTTGAAACCGGTGTGAATCCGCATGGAACTTTATTGACCAATACCTGTCTGTCTAAATCCATATCCGTGAATTTATTACTCTTTAATCCTACCGGCACTTGTAGTGAGGTGTCATAGCCAAATATATACTCCAGATCAACAATGGGCTTAATCAGTTTTCCATCCTCGACGAAGGAAAGATAAAAATGACCCTTTTGAACCATGGAAATCTCAGCATCATCACCGCTTGAAGCTCTGAACTTATAAAATGGAATGTTGTTCTCCATATTTTCAACACCCATCCAGGAAACCATCAGATTGGACATGTTTTTGTAGCTCTCATTGGTTGCACCTGAAGGCAAAATATTCGCAATCCCGTCAACCACTTCTATTGTTCTTTCATCTCCAAGGTTATGAATCTCCACTTTTCTTACCAGACCCGCAACAGGTTCGTTTGTGAGTCCAAAATAGGTGACTTTGTAGTTTATTTTTCTGGTCTTGTTGATCTCTTCCACTGAAAAGTGCCCCCGTGAAATGATCATGTTTCTATAGACTTCGTCCTTGGTATCCACTGCAAATGGCTCAAAGACATCACCGTCAACAGAGACAAAGCTTCTGAATCCATATCTGTCGACATATTGATAACTCGTATTGGCTGGAAAAAATTCCTGAATCGGTTCATTCTTGTCCCTAATTCCAAAACTGGTTATCCCCTGACCTCTATTTGCATAGAACGCCCATAAAGGTATTCCCTTTACACCTGCAATTCCTGGCAGAAAACTTGAAAAGGGTTTCCCTTTGTCGTAATTTTCAAGAACAAATTGGTTATCTTTAAAATAATAGCTCATAGAACCCCCTGAAAGAAATGATTCACTAATCCTGTTTCCTGTTCTCTTTACTATAGTTTCGCAAAACTCATAATTTAGGAAATCGGTTTCGTTGTTTCTATATTATCATAGGAATCAACTTAAGCAAATAAAGAATAGTTTATTTTTAGAGGATACCTGTTCTTATGTATCTATCTACTTTTTCTATTTTTATTTCTTATCTATAGACTATACATATTAGCATTAATCCAAAAAAATAAGACCTGAGATTTACTCTCAGATCTTATTTCAAGCTACTATTCAGCGGTTTTTATTTGGTGCTTTCTCTTATAATCAACTCAACAGGCACTCGTTTTACGATTCCTGGGATGCTTTCGATTTCTTTGTTTATGAGGGAAATTAAATGTTTCGCAGCTTCTCTTCCAATCCTTACTTTATTCTGGGATATGGTTGTCAATGAAGGGGATGTATATTTTGTTAATTCAATATTGTCAAATCCAACAACGCATACATCTTCTGGAACCTTATATCCCAGTTCCTTAAGCGCTTTTATTGCCCCTAGCGCTATGTTGTCACTGGCCGCATAGATTGCATCTGGTAATTCATCGCTTTGTTGAAGCAGCTGAACAAGTGCATTCTTACCACTGTTATAATCAAAATTATGAGCTTCTACAATTAACTTTTCATCGATTTCAACACCAGCTTTTTCAAGCACTTCTTTGTAGCCCTTCAAACGTTCTTGAGCGGCAAAGGATCTCATGGGACCTGCTATATGGGCAATCTTTTTAGCACCTTTTGATCTTAAATAATCAAGAACCATTCTAGTCCCTTGAAAGTTATCGGAAATAATCGTAGGTACATGTATGAGTCCATTATCGACAGTAACAATTGGTATTCCACTCTTTGTCAATTCTTCTAAATTGACGTCATCCACATCTACGGTAACAATAAATACGCCGTCCACATTTTTATATTTGCACCACTCTAAATAGCTCAAAGCCTGGTTTCCAACTTTTTTTGAAACGAATGTCACTTCATAACCTAAGTTTTCAACATAAGTTTTAAACGCTTGCAGGACACCACTGAAAAAGTGATGTTCTAAACCAATGTTCAGATCTTCACTAAACAGAATGCCGATAGACCAGCTGTTTTTGGTCGCCAGCTGTCTGGCGTTTGAATTCGGAACATACCCCATTGCTTTTGATATTGCTATAATCTCTTCTCTGCGTTTGAGGCTGATTGTTGTAGAGTTGTTCAATGCTTTTGAAACGGTACTGGACGAACAGCCTGCTTTCTTGGCAATATCATAAATCGTTACCATTGTACAATTCTCCCTGCGGTTCAATTTTAGTTATCTATATTCTAATCTGAAATTAATATGCTTTATTCGCACGATAATAATTCAGATTGAAGTTTTTATATATTATCGTCCAGATAATTCTACACTACATTTCAAATTTCTTCAATCTTTCAAACTTATAGGGCTTGCTCCAGGGGTTTGGAAAAATGATTCTATGTTCTTACTATCGTTTCTCTGACTCACTTTCTACCAGCATCTGACTTTAGTTTTCCAAGACAACCGTTTTATTGATTTTTACTACTCGTTCCTCATTTCTTATCCTATAATTATTAAAGATATCAGATCATGTTTTCAATGATGCGTTTATACGCTCATATAAAAACAGCGGACCAGAATAATTTTCATTATCCTGGTCCGCTATGCTTATGTCTTATTGTATTAAAGGTTATTCCATCATACCAAGATGTTCACATGCATCTTGATCCATTTCGATGACATTCAGTGTATGGTGCAGATAATGCATCACTTTATGCTTGTACATAGGATCTGATTTTTGAGTTCCCATGAATGAAGCTTTTGGTCCTACATTCTGAGCCACAAGTTTCAGGATATCACCTGTAGGTACAACTCCATGGTCCTCCAGTATTTCTACAGCAAGTGCTGGGGCTGCTTTGAAATCCTCATCTGAAGCTGTTGATGCAAAAACCGGTGTAGAGGAGATCAGTGTGATGGCAAGTGCCAACCCTGCAATTTTCTTAATCATATGATTTACTTCCTTTCGTCTATATAGATTGGGGTGTTATCTATAATTTAACGGAAGATTGTGGAGAAATTATGGAGATGATTATTGATTTCCATATTGGTCATGTAAAGATCACTCATTAATTTACATTCATTAAGTGTTGACAGCTTCTCATGCCCTTCTATACACTTCATTTTCAACTAATCACTTTCAAGTGCAGAAAAAGAAACAGCATTAAAAACAGTTCAAAATAAATGCGTTTTGCATGTCTTAAAATTACTTTCACCCACTTCTTTCTCCGTGAATAAATTCAGTTGTCTCTGCCCTGACCCTTCTTTGTAGATATTATTGAATTATTTATCATATTGATATCTGGTGTTAATTATTCAGCGATATGATTCTATCAAAGATGGAAAGACTTGTCACTGGTTCGACAATCCCTATGTAAAGCCAAAGAATCATATGGAAAGAGGTATCACGATGAAAAGGAACATCGGAAAATGCATTCTCCTGTCATTTGCTCTTTCGGCCTTCTTCTTGAACGGTTGCAGCGCCCCTTCCACGAATTCTGAGACACCAGAAAATAGTCAGACACCTGAAGATACTGAAACACTGGAAGTAGATGTTGAGACGCCAGAAGTTCCTACAGTTCCTGTTGTGGTGGAAGGCGAGAGAATGGGCAACACCAATTCGAACATCTTAAATGGTGGTCATGCAGTGCTTCATAAAGACTGGATCTATTACATGAACTTCTCTGAAGAAAATTCCCTGTTCAGGATGAAAACGGATGGAACCGAAGAAAGTCTGGTCGCGGAAGACATCGCTTATCTTCTCAACGCCTCTGGCGATTGGCTCTACTACGCCAGCGGAAAAGAGAATGGTAGAATCTTCAAAATCAGACCAGATGGAAGCGAGAAGACCCTTGTAATCGATAGGGTATCCATGAACATGATTGTATCCGAAGAACATATCTACTTCATTGATTTCAGTAATGAATCCGGTCCAGACAGATTCAAGATCTTCAGGGTCAGGACCGACGGAACACAAAGACAGAAAATCGTCGACCACACAGTCAGTTATTTCAGTATTTCCGATGAATGGATTTATTACCTGAAGGAAGATGAGCAGAAAATCCACAGAGTGAATAAAGACGGCTCAGAAGATACCAAAGTCAGCGACACATCAGTCTTTTCCTTCACCATTCTGGACAGCTCCATTTACTACACTCCTTATCCCAATGAATCCGGACTCTATAAAATGAACATGGATGGAACTGGAAATATGGAACTGACCGATGAACCGATCAGAACCTTCACCGTATGCGAAGAGTGGATCTATTATGATAACATTATTCGGGAAGCCTCAAAAAGTGATGAGGATAAAAGTGATCCTGTAGTCGACTTTAAACTGAAGAAAATGCGCCTTGACGGCACAGAAGCAGCTGTTCTTGAGAACCAGGAGACTCTTTCTCTCAGCATCTGTGGTGACTGGATCATCTATGCCCTCATGGATGAACCCAATCACAGCATCCGTCAGACCTTAGTGAAGACCGACGGAACAGGAAGAAAGGACTTTATAGTGGACCTGACCTCACCTGAAGACAATGTAGAGAGTCATTCACCTCAGGTATCCGTTGAAGTCGGGGACCTGAGCATCACGGTCAATTCAGCCTATTCTACAAATTTTTCATCATGGTCTCCTAACCAGGACCAGTTTCAAGATCTTGTGGTCGACGGGTCCTTGTTGTTCGTCAACATGACGGTAAAGAACGAAAGCACAAAGAATCTGGATCTGGAAAATCTCACAGGCATCAACATCGGAAACAATACCTATATGGGACAATATGCCGATGTGACCGACCAGGAGGAAATTAGCGACATCCGATTTCATTTTCCGCTTAGCAGATACAGCAGCAGTATCATCCTGAAGCCGGGAGAGACAAAGGAGATCCAGGCGTATTTTTCTCCAGACGACCGGACCTACCCTGTCAGTCTAGTGATCGTGGACAAAGGCAGTTTCGATGTTTTGACCTCTTTCGAGATTTTGCCCGATGAAGAGCACTATGTCCCCACAGAAGACGATGCCTTGAACTTAATGGAGGAAAGATTTCCGGACCATCAGGTGCAGGTTCTTGGGCAGAGAGTCATGGACCAGGAAGAAAAGATCTACTATGCCTTCGAAGTGAAGAAAAAGGGAGCAGAAGAGTCTACCTGCTATCTCATGAAGCGGGACACGGAGGAAATCTTCTACGGTGTACCCGACAAAAACGAACCGGGCCTACTGAGACTTGGTGAACCACTGGAATAACCAGATGGATAGAGAACATCGCTGAAGAGCCTTTCCCATAGTCCATGCTTTATAAAAAGTGACTATGGGGTAATCCACAATACGAATAATCCAGCCATGATCAAAGAGTCCTCTTTATCATGACTGGATTTTTTTCAGTTTAGAAAGCTATCACGTTTCCCTCTTCACTATTGAAACCAAATGGGACAAGAGAAACCTTATTCTTGATGATGAAATCTGCAATGAAATCGGAATGCTTTCATAGAATATCAGTAGAATTTAGTATAATATAAGTATATAAACA
>DATIRH010000034.1:0-2765 GCA_035469845.1 Proteiniclasticum sp.
AATGATAAACTGAAACACATCAACACAGAGAAATTGATCACCATATCCTTCTCTTTAAACAGAAAATGGGCTTTATAGAGCATCAGAGAACATAATAAAATGCTGAAATAAAAAGATGTCTGGGAATCTCCTACATGATAGGATTCTCAGACATCTTTTTCATCATGTACAGGTACTGATGAAAGCATAGAACTGTTTAATCTATATAAAGATCTTCATCAAAGAATAATAGTTGACCTTTATACCCACTGGAAAACAGGAATCAGATTAATCTCTGCAGTCTTAAACCTTCTTATTTATACCGACAAAAAAGACCCATGTCAGAACATGAGTCCTCATTGACTGGAGCATATGTATGAAGTGAGTAAAGCCCACACGCCTTCAGATGCTGAATCCAGCTCTAGTGCATCTTCCAATTATGCAGCGCCTTTCCCCGGAATAAATCGAAAAAATTTCTCAACCATTCATTACTCTATGGATTGAAAGAGCTAATACCCTGACTATCCTATTATTTCTTCTAGATACCTGTAGAGTTATGTGAGCTCTGAACCCTTTGCGACAATGCAGTTTGGATATTTCTTTATTTCAGCAATATTTGTAAGCTTGAAATCTGATGGAGTCGGCAAACCAAGTGCACAAATCAGAAGATAATCAGCAAATGCAATTACACCGGTTATTGCATTTCTCTTGATGATCATCTGTCCGATAGTTCTTCCTGCAAATAGCGCCTTCGTCGCGCTCTTCGCATCATTTCTTTCAATCAAAACAAGTGTGTCCGTGATTGTTACACTCGTACCTGAATTTAAGTCAAATTTTTTCATAAATTGTTCCCCCATACTATATATTATCCTTATATTATATCATATGATTCGCGAATAATTTAACCAGATCACTTAGTTGCTTCTCCTAACGCATTTTATATTAATGTAAACAAAAAAAACTCCTCGCTTTCGCAAAGAGTATCTTTCCACTGGTGCAGATGAAGGGAGTCGAACCCCCACGCCTTTCGGCGCTAGATCCTAAGTCTAGTGCGTCTGCCAATTTCGCCACATCTGCATATTCAGTTTTGTGAGTAGTAAATGGTGCAGATGATGGGACTTGAACCCATACAAGCTGTTGCCCGCTACCCCCTCAAGGTAGTGCGTCTGCCATTCCGCCACATCTGCCTGTTTACAATCACATGTATTATTCTAACTTCAGATATGATAATAGTCAAGGAAAATATTCTTTACCCTCTCTGTTGTGATTTCAGTTGAATTCTGCTGTTTAAAAGCTTCTCCACATCACTCGTGAAAGATCTCTCAAATCACTTCGCTTCCAATTGAATATCACCTTTCAATATTTTCCCTTCTAATCTGTTAATCAATGTACTTCTCTATTACGAAATTTGAGTTGTAAATATCTGTGGTGACAAAATTCATAAATTATTAATTAATTTCCCGTTTTACCTTGTAACTAAAAACAGTTTCAGTTATTATGGACCTACAATTTGGATGTAATCATACAATACTGTAGAAATTATAAGAAACGAACTTTGCAGATTCAAGCGATTTATAAAGGAAAGATAATATAGATGGAAAATAAAACACAGATCGAGATGGAACTTCTCAAGCAGAAAGAAGTTCAGATCCCACAGATTCCGCAGCTTCTGCCAGATTTTAAGAAAATCACGGAGTTCTACGACTCCACCTATTTCATGGAAAACCTGGTCTACGATGGAGATGATCTTGGACTTACTTACAGTGTGGAAGGAATTAAACTTAGATTCTGGGCACCTGTAGCGAGTCAGGTGAATCTTCTGCTTTATCAGAATGCCGATGATGAGAATCCTCTTTTTATCTATCCTATGAAAAAGGATGTCAAAGGTACATTTCTCATAAATATTCCAAGCCTTGCAGATGGTCTCTACTATCTGCTTGAAGTCGACCATGAAGGCCAGAAGGTCACTACCCCTGGTCCGTATGTGACATCCGTGAGTATCAATGGAGAAAAGGGATACATTCTGGATTTGAGAACCACCGATCCCGAAGGGTTCAGGTACTACGAAGCGCCAACACTAGAAAACCCTGTCGATGCAGTTGTTTATGAAGTTCATATCCGTGATATGACCATACACACAGATTCAGGTGTCAAAGCAAAAGGAAAGTATCTTGGTTTTATTGAAGAAGGAACGAAAAATGATAAAGGGCACGCTACAGGAATCGATCATCTGAAAGAACTAGGTGTCACCCATGTGCAGCTCCTTCCAATTTTCGATTACAACTGCCTGGACGAATCTGGTGATGATGACTTATACAACTGGGGTTATGACCCTCATAACTTCAATACACCGGAGGGTTCCTATTCCAGCGATCCGAGAAATACTAAAGCGAGAATTACAGAACTGAAGGAGCTCATTATGGGTCTTCATAAAAACGGAATGGGTGTCATCATGGATGTGGTCTACAACCACACCGCCGATAACCTCCTGTCCAATTTCCATAAATCTGCTCCTCTTTATTATCATAGAAGTGTAGACGGAGTTTTCACAGACGCATCGGCCTGCGGCAATGAAACCGCTTCAGAAAGACCGATGATGAGAAAGTTCATGATCGATTCTCTTGTCCATTGGATGAAAGAATACAAAATAGATGGATTCAGGTTTGATCTCATGGGCATCCATGATACGGAAACCATGAGAGAAATCGAAAAAACCTTAAGAAAAATAAAACCGGACATCATACTCTACGGTGAAGGCTGGGCAGGTGGTCCAAGTCCTCTGGCTG
>DATIRH010000035.1:0-2197 GCA_035469845.1 Proteiniclasticum sp.
AGTGCAGGTATCCATTGGATTCTTCCCGCAGCTGAACATGTCTGAATGGAAGTTCATCCAACTTTTTATCCACCTTAACCTTAATAATGATCTCCTGCTTGACCTCCAGTACAATCTCACTGGGCGTTCCAATCTTTCTTATACTTCCGTCCACCAAAATACCTACCCGATCACATAATGCCTCTACTTCCGCCATATCATGGGAAGCAAGAACAATGGTAACCCCTTTTTGCTTCAGCTTTCTGATTTCATCATGCAAAGCAATCCTTGCCTCTACATCAAGTCCCGCGGTCGGTTCATCCAGAAACAGTATTTTCGGATTATGAGCTAAAGCTAGAGCTAGATGCAGCTTTCTTTTCTGACCGGTTGACATGGTTTTGTACTGCTTTCGGTCTATCTCTTCTAATCCAAAAACCTCCAGCAAATCATATCTTGGAGTTATACCATTCCAGACGCAGAATAAGTTCATCGCATCTTTTGCACTGATATTATCAGGAAGGGAAGAAGATTGCAGCTGAACGCCAGCAATACCTTGCTTCACCACTTCTTCTGGACTGAGTCCCATCAGCTTGATTTCACCTTCATCAAACCCTCTTAATCCTTCCATACATTCAAGCATCGTCGTTTTGCCAGCTCCATTGGGTCCAAGGAGTGCAAAAATTTCATTTTCTTCTATCTCAAAACTCACTTTTTTCAGTACTTCCTTATTTCCATACCGCTTTGTAACTCCTCTTACTTCAATCATAAATTTCTCCTTTTTTCCACTTATGTTTCTCATGTTCTTTTTCATATTTTCATAAGAGCAGACAGGTATATTGTTCTGACGACAAATTATGTTCAAACTTGATACTTACTCAGACTCATACATATATCTATTATTTAATATAAATAATAGCATAAAAAACGCGCATAGAAAAATATCTGATATGAAGAAAATTATGGTAAGCGGAACACACACATCTGTGATTAAAGTATTGATGCCAGCTTTCAGCATTTTATAGACAGCCCCATTACTAGACTATAGGCATTCGAAGGTGCCTTTATCAAAACAGTCTCCGGAAACTTAACGAACACAATTATCATAATCGCAATCTGAGAAGCAATCAGCTTAGGGTTGTCCTATATAGTTAAATATGAGTACGCTGTAAAAGCAATAAAAGTCGTCTAATACAGAAATGAATCAATGAATTCGTAATGGCCTGTTTCACCAAACGGAGAACCAGGCTATTTTTCAATGATTTGGAGAGAACACTGGTTCACCTATCTTATAGAAATCGGAAAGACCCCCTGCTTCACAGTCATAATTATTTTATTACCCATTGAACTTCATAAACAGCCTGAGATTGCCGCTTCAGGCATTCAAATATTCATTATGCACATAATTAGGTTATGTTTCATTTTTCATCATATCTTTAAGATGAACTTCTGGATGGTGGTACTTTACTCCATTTTTTCTACTCCAATGGTGAACCGCATTTGCTGGGCACCATTCATCACAAGCAAAACACATTTCACATCTATGCTGAAATTCCGGTCTTCCATCTACAATTCTGATATTTCCAACCGGACAGACTTTTGCACAGATCCCGCAACCTGTGCATTGATCATCGACTCTTATACTCTTGTCCGTTAATGGTATCAACTCATTGTATGGTAATCTGGTATCCGCAGGTTCATGGGCTTTCTCTCTAAGTTCTTTTACTATTGCAGGCCGCATGGACTTGAACATCGGGTCCATTATAACTAAGAACATATTTTTAAGCATTTTGTATCTTGTCTTTTTCCTCTTCATTATAGAGTTGCTGATACGATCAATTTCAAATTTACTCTTCCGGATTATGTCTTCACTATTTCTATTTATCGGTATGGGAATATGATCATAGTCTAAGTTGTTCATTGGAAGCCGTAGTGAATACTCCGCATATAGATTTCCTCCACAAGAACGAACAATTCTACGCAGCATCTTCAGTGACGGTAGTGCATTAACGATTTCATAGCCTCCACAATTGCAGACACCAAAAATTGTAAGATCACCAATATTCTCGATCGCTCTGACAAATCTTTCTACAATCATCGGTAATCCTGATAGAAGAGCCAAATAGTATGGAAAGACAAGAACGATTGTTTCACTTTCAATATGTATTTTTGCAGTTTCCATTACCTCTGGCATAGATGCAATCTCTGCATTGATCTTCTT
>DATIRH010000036.1:0-4144 GCA_035469845.1 Proteiniclasticum sp.
AGTAGGTTCTCAATAGCTTTCACCATAGGTTCAATCGTTTTTTCTTGAGCAGCAGCTGGCATCATGCGTAAACTTTCAGCACCGCCCTTAATGATTGTGCCAAGATAAGTTCTTCCTAGCCGAAGAGCCAGCAGTTCAAAATATGCTTCAAGATAATAGGATTGACTGCTTTCAGGAAACCCAGACTGCACAAAAAAGCTTACAGTTCCTTTTGAAACATCAAGTTTTTCTATAAATGCCTTGACGTGAGAAGGCATGGCATGGACATAGAGAGGCATGAGGAACATAACATGTTCATCACCTTTAAAAGCTTCTGCCCATTCCTCCCATTTTTCTTTATTCTTCAAGTCACGAATCTCAATCTTTTCACGAAGGGTCTCAACAGCTTTGTTCAGAATGAGTCCTGAATTACTGCCCGATCTTCTTGGAGAACCATTGTATATCACCAGTTTTTCCATAGGTTCAGACAATAAAATAGGTACAGTATGATTTTTAGGTTTTCTTGATTTCAGTTGATGTAACTGAAGAGTATCATCCTTCGTAATGCGATAAGCTTTTGACTTGAACTGGTAAGCAGTACGATACAAATAGTCTTCAATAACCTGCTCCTCCTGATTTGTCAGTCCTTCCTTATCATAGTAAAACACCAAATCTGGATAACGCTCATATCTTGCAAAATGATGGCATTCTCCATCTACCATTTCTATGTATGGATGATAATGGGGTATTGTCCTGTCAAAAAAAGCTTTGGCTTGCTCCGAAAGAAATCCTTGTGCTGTATCCATCAGAAGAATTACAGTATCACTGTTTACATAGTCAGGATAGAAATCAGTCATACTATCTTTCATCACGCACCGACCAGGCGTCTTAAGCCAGCAGTTCCAGCATCCTATACATGCAGTGATGGATTGTTCTCCTAGTTGAACTACTTTCAAAGGTTCGTCATAAAGATTTTGAATAGATTCATAAATTTCACCATCTTGCTTGTCTCTTAAATCAAACAATGTTTTCATGTATGCATCTCCTTTTTTAACTTACTACCCATTGAGCGGTTACGATAAATGATCCACACCAGAAAAATCAGCACCAAATGCAAAATAGTAGAAAACCAGCGGTTATATAGCGAAATCGGGCCTGTTACCTGGAGGACTGAAACACCTGATTGATTGCTGACAACAAGGAAATTGAAAAAATTCCAACTTCCATGTAGAAGTACACCAGGCCAGATGGATCTTGTTCGATCATATACATACGTAAGGAAAAACGATGTCAACAACAGATTCAGCAGGCGGGAGAGTTCCAGTGATTCTTCAGTGAAATGAATAAGTGAGAACAACAGGATCGACACAATGTAGGCAGCCGGTTTCCCGTAATCCGTTAACGTTCTATATAGATATCCCCTGAAAAAGAATTCTTCCCAGACACCTGTCCCTATATAAGTGACTGCTGCAGATAGTACGAATATCCAGGATACTCCTGATGTAATCCTCCATTCTATTGATTCAGCCATTTGCGTGAAGGCAATAAAGAACCCGAATGAAATCAACATCAGTGCAAGACCCCCAAAGGCAACTACTCTGGCTCTGTCACTCATATCAAATCCAAAATCGGACCATTTACGACGATCTACGAACCGATAGAGTAACAGTGCAACTGTCACCATAACCACGGGCAAAAGAAAACCAAGAATCAGCATCCCAGGCCACTGTGTGAAATCTGGGGTATCGGTAAGCGATACACCTAACGCAGGAACTAGAAAACGACGAAAGATCACCTCCCCTACAGCGATTACCAGTGCCATAGCGAGAAGTGCCCTTAGTGCTGGAAATAGTCGTTTCATCCTTATTACTCCTTTCTACTTCGTCACGACAAGGACGGTGTCATTGTTACAATCAGGATGATCTTCGTTATATAAACGAAATCATCTTTTATTCAATCTATAGTAGTTACGTTACTGATGCAATATCAGAATCAAATGGAAATTGTTCAGCTTCCTTCAACTGGAAATTTAATTTGTACCCTATTCCATCTTTGTAGAAGAATCCTTTACTCAATTCAATTCTGATATAACACATATTTTCATCATTCTCATTATTATGTGCGAAATACCATGGCTCAAAGACTACAATTAATTTCTCTCTGATCTCTCTATTATCTGGCAATAGAGGATGACCAATATTGTAAGCTTTTCCATTAAATCGATACAGTTTATTGCATAGGGCTACCTGGTTATTCTCTTCTAGCTCTTGCACCTTTTGTGAGTTCGAATATGTAACCACATAAAATGAACCCTCATCATAAAAAGTATCTACGAATCGAACTGAGGGTATATTACTTTTTACAGTTGCGATCGCAAACTGATAATCCTTGGCAAATAATTCACTCATAACTTGTAGCGCTTTTTCATAAGTACCCATCTCTACCCCCAATTTCTTTCGTTCATCTATCATTTTTCTTTAGCTAGAACAAACCTCGATAAGACAGTAGTGAATATTACTGCAGCTATGATGATTCTCGAAGAGAATTCGTTGATCATTTCAAGATTGATATTCTAGAGTCTTACATCATACTTAGATGATTTGGAATTTTCTGAACCATCTAAGTATGATTACACTAGTTCTAGAAAGTTATTCTATACTTATCCAATCTCCCTTGAAAAATGCTGAACCATGGACTCATGGATTTTACGATCAGTTAGGGTCTTCTTATAAGATATACCACTTTCTATGACGCATGATCACTACTAATGTTGAATCACTGTTATCCATTTAATCTATTCTCTTTTTCTTGCACTTAGTCAAAATAACAAAAACTGTCATATTAATGAATAATAAGAAGAGTGTTGCAGCAACGATTTTTCCAGTTTTTGAATTCAAATTATCAGGCATTTTAATTTCTCCTTTCACTATAATTTTACTGCCTTTTTTCTGATGCTTCTAGTTATGTCCGAATCGTAATATTTTCCTTAGCTTCAAATAGGCTGAACAGTGTTTCCTT
The DNA here is from genome assembly GCA_035469845.1 of Proteiniclasticum sp. Classification (GTDB taxonomy): domain Bacteria; phylum Bacillota; class Clostridia; order Clostridiales; family Clostridiaceae; genus Proteiniclasticum. The sequence continues at coordinate 2,998 of DATIRH010000036.1, forward strand.
AATAACAGTAAGTTTAGCTCAGGTTCTAATAGGAACCCTCTGATGAAAACTCTCCCGTTTCCTTAAGATAACTGTTGAAAAACTCAAGGCTGATCTTGTTTATTGTCTTCAGGCAGGATACTGAATCTGCTGTCGGCTTCTTTCCATCTAAAACACGGGTCAGAAATGGACTGGTCAGGGCAAAATCAGTTAACGCTAGATGACCTACTCCACTTATATACACATTAAATGTGGTCGCTTCGGTATCAGAAAGCATTTTGAAATTCGCAGCATATTGTGGTCGATCACCAAGAATACTCCAAGCGCTATCCGAATAGACGTTAAGCACTGGAACAGGATAGATCTTGTCTGTGAACACAAAACCTCCATCTTCAACACCTTCAATATCCCACATGAACGGCGATTCAAGCGCAATTACTGCATGGACATCATCTCGTATTCTACCAATACCAAGTGCTGCAGACCCACCAAGAGAATGCCCCATAACACCAATCTTCGTACTGTCCACCAGTGAATATACGAGTTCCGCATTATCACCCACCTGTGAAATGACGTGGTCGATGACGAAATTAATATCGTCCATGCGTATTTTCATCCACTTCTGATAGAGCGCATAGCTCTGCTGGATGTCGGACCGGGAATCCTCACTTGATAATTCCTTCATATAGTTCAAATCGATCAGGGTCGTATCTCCATTCATATCTTTTGTGAAAAAGCATTGGTATGTATGGTCAATAGAGACTACAACATAACCGTGACTCGCCAGTTCATTATACAGTGACTCATTACTTGATTTAACGCCAAGCCCGCCATGAGAGAACACAATAAGCGGATAGGTTTCATCTACATCATCGGGATACCAGAACTGAACATTCAACCTTCTATTTTCACCAGTGTCAGTATAACTTTCAACACGACTTGTATCCTCATATGTAAATGTGCTGATTGCAACCAGATATTCGCCAGTGGTTTCAACCACTTTACTATTTTGGGGAAATAGGATTGCAGGCAGAGCTGCAACAAAGAACAGCATCGTCATGCCGACGGTTTTAAAAATGATGCGTCCAGATTTGAAATCCGGATTTTCTTCTGTTCTTTTTATTAATGTGATCACGCCAATAATTGCGAGCAGCAGAAGAAAAAAGCC
>DATIRH010000037.1:0-2510 GCA_035469845.1 Proteiniclasticum sp.
CAGATCCGTCATGGTCTTCACTGTGCCATCTTTTCTTGCGATGATGTATCCGTTGTAGGATGCTTTTCCGCTGACCTTAGGGGTCACCACAGGAATCACATCATGCCTGTCATGGGCATTGACATAGGCAAATGGAGAGAACCATCCGATGTCGATCATGCCTTCTCCCACACCCTCGCTCAAAGCTTCATAGTTTTTCACGATGATGGTTCTTGCTTTCATGTTCATGGACTGCGCCACTCTTTCTAAGATCGGCACATACATTTTTCTGATCTGAAGTGGAGAAATGAAAGGATTTACACCGAAGATGATTTCATCTTCTTTTTTGAGATTTGCCGCCTCTTTCTGAAGCTTCTCCGCCACCTCACTGATCTTCTGAGCGTAGCTGAGCATTTCCTCATTCTTTCTGCTTTGTGTCTCCACAAGGGCTATGGACTTAGCTGTGATGGTATGGGTGTCTTCCACCGCCGAAGTGACATCTTCGATGGCCTTTTCGATTTCCACTGTGGAGTTTTTCTGCGCCAGGGATACCTTAGTCAGGTCTTCCACATTGACTTTAACGTCCTGAAGGACCTGACCGATTTCCTTGATCGCTTTAGAGGATTCTTTCACCACATGGTCTGCCTCCTCCATCTTTTCACCGATTTCGCCCATGGCACCGTTGGACTTACTGATTTTTTCAAGGATGCCTCGGATCACGTCTTCGATGACGGTGATGGCTTCATCGGTCTGCTCTGCAAGCTTTCTGATTTCGCTGGCCACCACGGCAAATCCTCTTCCAGCATCTCCAGCTCTCGCAGCTTCTATGGCTGCGTTCAGTGCAAGAAGATTGGTCTGGCTGGAGATCTTTCGGATGTAGTCCACAATTTCATTGATCTTGTTGGATGAACTCTGAAGCTCCACATTGTTCTCCTGGGCATCTTTAATCAGTCTTGCAAGATGTCCGATGAACACACTGATGCTTCCGATGGTCTCCTGATTCTTGTGCAGCATGTCGATGGATTTCACCGAGTACTTTTCAATCTCAAGAACACTCTGGTTCAGATTGTTTGTTGTGTTCACCAGTTCGCTTACACTGGCATTGATTTCCTCTGAACTTGCAGCGTTCTGTTCGCTGTAAGTGTCGATGTCATAGGAAATCTTCGCCAATACCTTGAAGGTATTGATGTTGTCTTTGGACAGCCAGAGAAGCTGCTGGGAATCAAATCCCATGTCTTCTGCGATGCCAAAGAGTGCTTCATCGAGTTCTCTTTGCTGCCCTTCCTTTCCTATTCCCTCTATTTTCCTGGCTTCATCCTCTTTACTTAAGAGATGGTCTGCTCCGAGAATTCCTAAGATTGAAAGAAGTGCTGTGACGAAGACGCCGCTCCATCCTGCATCAAAGAGATAGCCCCCCACCTGCACGATGATCAGAATCAGCCCGATCACCAGATAATATAGCCCTTTTCCTCTGGTCATGATATTTCCTCCCATTTCTACTCTATTGCAATATATTCTTTGATTCGGTTTCTGATCATCAGTGTGGTTCCTTTATAATATCTGCCTGAAATATCTCCTTCTTCATCCATGACCTTGCAGAAGGTTTCAATCTCACTCGGTGTGCCGATGACGCCTGCTCTGATGAACTTTCCTGCCACAAGAGTGCCCCCTTTCACGACATTTCCCGGTCTCTCATAACGGATCTCATTTCCAGCGCTCAGTTTAGCCTGATAGCTGCCTTCACCGGTGATTATGATATCACCGGATGAAGCGATGGTGGCATTCTGTGCATAGACCACCTTGACTACTCTTTCATCAGACAGCTCTTCTTTTATCCGATTTTCAAGTTCCTGAAGTCTTTCATAGATCTCGTTCAGTTCAATAAACCCTTCCTTATGGAGCAGCTTGATTTCCTTGAAACAGTGCACAAGGGCTTTTCTGAGCTCCTCTACGATCTTCATCTGGGTTTCGTTAAAGAGTGAACTGACCTTTTCGATTTCAAGAACAACCCCATCCATTTTTTCTTTTCCTTCATGGATGCTGTCCATGATGTCCTGGACGTTGCGGCCATCTTTAATCTGCAGTCCGTTGAAGATTTCCAGCGTGATGATGATCATCTGTTCAACGAGAGGCAGCAGAACATGTAAGGCACTGTCCTCATCTCCCGCCTGGATTCTTCCACCGATGATCTTTCCCTTGATCTCCACATTCTGGTGGGACAGAATCTCCGAATGATAGACGGATCCGATGATGGAAATATTCCCTGTAGCTTTGATGACCATATTGTCCTGAACGTTTCCCTTCACCACCACGTCTCCATCAAAATCAATATCTTCCGTATCCTTATCCATGTCTCCCACTACGGTAAGCAGTGGTACAACCCCTACTTTGCCGTTTTTAAGATAGGGTCTTCCGTCTTTGATCGCATAGATCTTGTTTTCTATCTGCTCAGCCCCATCTGTAGCTTCGATATCCCTGTCCTTCACCTCCAGGACATTGATGTCGTTTCCTTTGACATCCACTCCCGGCGT
>DATIRH010000038.1:0-2503 GCA_035469845.1 Proteiniclasticum sp.
ATCTTTACTGGAGGAATCAACTTCTTCTCTAATATCCTGAATCTTACTACCCTGGCTTTCGGTGGATATTTCCTATATCTAGGAGAAATCAATATCGGTGATCTTTTTGCTTATATTATCTATATGGGACTTATGATCCAACCGGTAAAAAGACTTGCAAACTTTGTGGAGCAGTTCCAAAGAGGGATGGCAGGCTTCAGAAGATTCTCTGAAGTCATGGCTGTAGAACCTGATATCATTGATATGGAAAATGCCATCGATCTTAAAGATGTGGAAGGCAGCGTCAGTTTTGAAAATGTTGCATTCTCCTATGGAAATCGAGAAGCGGTATTGAAGAATATCAATCTTCAGGTGCCTGCAGGACAGACCATTGCCATCGTAGGCCCTAGTGGAGTGGGTAAAACGACACTTTGCAATCTGATTCCGAGATTCTACGAGATTGACAGTGGGAAAATCATGATTGATGGAAACAACATTCAGGAAGTCACCATGGAAAGCCTTAGAGGAAATATCGGAATCGTCCAGCAGGATGTATTTCTCTTTACCGGATCGGTCTATGAGAATCTTCTTTATGGGAATCTGGATGCAACTGAGGAAGAAGTACTGGAGGCGGCAAAGAAGGCCAATGCCTATGAATTCATCATGGCTATGCCAGAAGGATTCCAGACCTATATCGGCGAAAGAGGTGTCAAGCTTTCTGGTGGACAGAAGCAGAGACTCTCTATCGCGAGAATGTTCCTGAAAAATCCACCAATCCTTATCCTTGACGAAGCAACGTCTTCTCTGGATAATAATAGTGAAGCTGTGATTCAGGAATCGATCAGTGAACTGGCTAGAGACAGAACCACCTTCATCATTGCTCATAGAATGGCGACCATAAGAAATGCACAAAGAATCATTGTGCTGACAGAAAGTGGAATAGTAGAACAAGGAAACCACGTAGAACTTATGAAGCTGCGCGGTGAATATTTCAAACTGTACAATTCACAGTTCAAACCATCTGAAGTTGTCTAATATGTGAGAATCAAAGGAGAAAGAAATGAAATTACTTTTTGAGATGTTTATCTCCTTCTTTAAAATCGGCGCCTTCACCATTGGTGGAGGGTATGCCATGCTTCCTCTTATACAGAGAGAAGTGGTGAAAAAGAAGAAGTGGATCAACGAAGAAGATTTCCTGGATATGGTGGTGGTGTCCCAATCGGCACCAGGGCCACTGGCTGTTAATATAAGTGTTTTTACAGGTTATAAGGTGAAGGGGATTCCAGGGCTGATTTCTACAGTTCTTGGAGCAACACTTCCATCATTTCTGATTATTATACTGGTAGCATCAATTTTTATTGGAATCGAATCGAACCCAATTGTTGAAAGCATCTTTAAGGGAATAAGACCTGCAGTGGTTGCACTGATTGCTGTTCCTGTTATAAAACTCGGTGTAGCTGCCAAAGTGAACAGGAAAAACTTTATACTTCCAGCCTCTGTTGCGGTCCTGGTAGCATTTTTCAGGGTCAATCCGATTTATGTGATCCTGACACTCATAGTGCTGGGCGTGATTGTGGTCTTTGCAAGGAGGAGGAAAAATGACAGTATTAATTAATTTATTTGTCACCTTCTTCAAAATAGGACTTTTCAGTTTTGGTGGAGGCTACGCAATGCTTCCAATGATCCAGAGAGAAGTTGTGGACATCAACGGCTGGCTTACAAGAGAATCCTTTCTTAATATCATCGGGATCAGTCAGGCAACACCAGGACCGATCGCCGTGAATACGGCTACTTATGTAGGATATAAAACATCCGGTGTCATCGGATCAGTGTTTGCCACCTTTGGTGTCATCCTGCCATCTGTGATTATTGTCTATATCATTGCGAGGCTCTTCATGAAGTATAAGGATGGAATCTATGTGCAGAGCGTACTTAAATTCATCAGACTTGGTGCCATTGGGCTTATCGCGGCTGCAGCGCTCTCATTAATGGGAGACGTATTCGTGAATATTCCAAGTGTGCTCATCTTCATTGCAGCGTTCTTTGCGAGTTACAAGCTGAAAATGGATCCGATTCTTATGATCGTCCTGGCAGGCTTTATAGGGTTTCTCATATTCTAGAATGAGCGTAAATTAGTAAGAAGTCGGTTTACCGGCTTCTTTTTTGCTGTATTAATAAGTTTTTAATGTAAAGTGAATAGCCCATGAACAAGCGCTTTAATTATTGTAAAGTATGTGTTAATCATGTATTATAGAGGAACACGGACGAGATATAAAAACATAATTGAAAAACACATGATGATATATTGTTGGTAATCAACGACAATGGAAATTGAAGTGAATTTACTAATTTTTTTGAGAAATTTATACAATTAATGTGTTGACATGTGCTTTGAAGCCGTGCTATTATAGACAAGTCGCTTGAGACAAGTGATGAAAAAGAAAACACACAGTTCTTTGAAAATTAAACAGAATACAGGTAAAAAACAAAGCGAACTTCTGAGAGATCAGAAAATCCATTCTCG
>DATIRH010000039.1:0-4406 GCA_035469845.1 Proteiniclasticum sp.
AGCATATAAACGTATGCTCTTAATATAACGCCAAAGTTTCCGAAGTAGTTCTTGACCTTTCCTATGGAATTTTTGAGACTGTAATCAAGATAATACCTTCCATTATCCACGTTCACAACAGGAACAGGAAGATATTCCATCAGATTCGCTTTACAGGCAACAGGTCCTGAACCAGGTCCTCCACCACCATGCGGTGTCGAGAAAGTCTTGTGAAGATTGTAGTGCAGAACGTCAAAGCCCATGTCTCCAGGTCTTACGATGCCCATGATGGCATTCATATTTGCTCCATCATAGTAGAGGAGTCCACCAGCTTCATGAACTAGTTCCGCAATTTCTTTAATGTGCTTTTCGAATAAACCTAATGTAGATGGATTTGTCAGCATTAACCCTGCAATCTCATCACTTAAGACTGCTTTAAGCGCATCAATATCTACAGATCCATCTTTATGTGAAGCAACTTCCACTACCTCAAATCCTGCTACCGAAACAGAAGCCGGATTGGTACCATGTGCTGAATCAGGAACGATGATCTTAGTTCTCTTTGTATCGTTTCTCATCTGGTGATATTTCTTCAGAAGCATAAGTCCGACAAGTTCACCATGTGCACCAGCAGCCGGTTGAAGGGTTACTGCATCCATCCCGGAAATTTCTTTAATCGTCTCCTGGACAGAATACATTACTTCAAGAGCTCCCTGTACAGTATCCTCAGGCTGGAATGGGTGAAGTCTTGCAAAATTCGGATTTGCTGCAACATCTTCGTTGATTTTCGGATTGTATTTCATCGTACAGGAACCTAAAGGATAGAATCCTGAATCAATAGAATAATTCTTTTTGGATAATAATGTATAGTGCCTGATGATTTCCAGTTCACTGACTTCCGGAAAATCAAGTTCATCCTCTCTGAGATACTCTTCACCGATATAATCAGTGATTTTCATATCTTTCAATGTATCTTCTGGTAGAGCATAAGACTTTCTTCCTGGTTTTGATAATTCAAAAATTAATTTATTGTAAGTCATTATATCTCCTCCATGATTCTAACAAACTTCTCAATCTCTTCTATGCTTCTGCTTTCCGTTACTGCTATAAGCATTGAATTCTCGAGATTTCCATTTGCTCTTTTCAGATCAAATCCACCCAGTATTCCTTCTTTTCGAAGTGCTTCATTAATTTCTTCCACACTCTTAGGACACTTGATCGCGAACTCCTTGAAGAAAGGTTTATCAAATACTGGCTTGTATTTTCCGCTTTCCATCAGTTTTTCAAAAGTGTAGTGCGCTTTCTTAAAGGACTGCTGTGCAACTTCTTTCATCCCTTGTTTACCCATTGTAGCCATATAGACAGCGGCGGCTATGGAATTCAAAGTCTGGTCGGAACAGATGTTTGAAGTAGCTTTGGCTCTTCTTATATGCTGCTCTCTTGCCTGAAGTGTCAGGACATACGCTCTATTTCCATCTCTGTCTAAAGTCTCCCCAACAATTCTGCCAGGCATTTTTCTCATAAGCTTTTTGGTTGCAGCCATAAACCCAAGTACAGGTCCACCAAAATTCAGATTCTGTCCGAGTGCCTGTCCTTCTCCCACAACGATATCCGCATTCAGTTCGCCTGGGCTCTTAAGCATAGCAAGGGCTATAGGATCTGTACTCATGATGAGCAAAGATTTGTTTTCATGAATCGCTTCTTCCATTGATTTGATATCTTCTATGACACCATAGAAATTCGGATACTGCAGGATGACTCCAGCAGTCTCAGTATCGAGTTTTGATTTAAGATCTTCAAAATCCGTAACGCCTTCTTTCTCGCCGACAAACTCTACATCAACAGATCTGAACTGAAGATATGTTTTCAGAACTTCCTTGTATTCCGGATTTAATGTCTCTGAAACCAGGACCTTCTTTCTCTTCGTCTGTACAGAAGCTAAAATCGCAGCTTCAGATGCTGAAGTCGCGCCGTCGTACATGGAAACATTAGATACCTCCATGCCTGTCAGTGAGCACATCATACTCTGATATTCAAAGACACTTTGCAGTGTTCCCTGGCTGATTTCAGGCTGATATGGTGTGTATGCGGTATAAAATTCCGATCTTGAAATTATATGCTTGATGACAGAAGGAATATAGTGATCGTAGGATCCGGCTCCTAAAAAGCATACAAGTTCATCAATGCTCTGATTTTTAGCTGCAAGACCATTCATGATTCTTCTGACTTCAATCTCTGATTTTGACTTTGGCAGGTCTAAGCCTTTCTTCAGTCTAAGATTTTCTGGGATGCTTTTAAATAAATCTTCTGTAGATTCTAGTCCAATGACATCAAGCATTTCCTTGACATCTTCATCGGTATTTGGCAGATATGGATGCATATTACTCCTCCTCAGAAATGAATGCTTCGTATTCCTCTTTTCCTAATAAACCTTCTAACTCACTTTCATCCTTTAATGTTACAGCAACTAAATGGTTATCGTAAGGTGCGTCATTGATCAGTTCAGGATTGTCTTCCAGATTTTCATTGATTTCAATGACTTCTCCAGAGACTGGCATGATGATATCTGATGCAGCTTTTACGGACTCTACAACTCCAAGGTTGTCATCCATTTGAATTTCGTCTCCAATTTCTGGAAGCTCAACGTAGACAATAGAGCCTAACGCATGCTGTGCATGATCTGTGATCCCGATATAAGCCTTTTCTCCCTCTACTCTTACCCATTCATGATCCTTTGTGTAATACAATCCTTCTAATACTGTTGACATAATTCTATCTCCTTTATATTTAAATTTATTCTATTGTTTTTTCACTAAAAATTTTCTGCTTCTTACTGTCGCCTTGGACATTTTGTTTCTGATCTGGATATCAATTTCAGTGCCGATTTTTGCATACTCCACATCCACCATCGCTAGACCTATGATTTCATCAAGAGTTGGTGACTTGTAGCCTGTTGTGACAAATCCGATTTCTTTATCGTCTTTGAATACTTTGTATCCATGTCTTGGGATTTTCTTATCTGACATTGTAAATCCGACTATCTTTCTTGAAACACCTTCTGCTTTCTGCTTTGACAGAACCTCCTTCCCTATGAAGTTTTCTTTATCCACCTTCACAAAGAAACCATATCCGGCTTCTATTGGTGTCCAGTCATCGCTAAGCTCATTTCCATAAAGTGGTAGATTCGCTTCAAATCTTAGTGTATCTCTCGCTCCAAGCCCAATAGGCAGGGCGCCATCTTCGATAAGATTCGTATAGAGCTCAACCACATCATCATTAGACAGATATATCTCAAAACCGTCTTCTCCTGTATATCCGGTTCTGGATATCATACATTTAATTCCGTCGATCATGACATCTCTTTTTGCGAAGAAAAATCCGATTTCTGACAGATCTGTTTCTGCGTGGATCTGTAGAAGACTCTCAGCGTTTGGACCTTGCAGAGCAAGCTGTGCGGTTTCATCTGATATGTTTTCGATTTCCACATCAAAATCACCTTTATTCTTCTTGACCCAGTCAAAATCCTTATCTGTGTTAGAAGCATTTACTACGAGCAGAACATCTTCTGCACCAAAACGATACACAAGAATGTCATCTACAACGCCACCATCTTCTCTACATAGATACGTATACAACACTTGATTGTCTACTATTTTCTCTAAATCATTTGTAATGAGATAATTAACGAATGCAGTAGCATCCTTCCCTTTGACCGTAATCTCACCCATATGGGAAACATCAAACAATCCAACATTATTTCTCACTGCTTCATGTTCTTTGAGAATCCCTTCAAATTCAACTGGCATAAACCATCCAGCAAAATCGACAGTTTTACCACCATATTTCTGGTATTCATCTGCTAACGCTGTTCTTTTTAATTTATCCAAATCCGAACCTCCTAAAATCATTTTAGTCTACACTACTATAATAAGCATTTTTCTCAAGTTATTCAATAACCGCACTGTAATAGTTTACAACACCTACAAGTAGTTTATTTAACATAAAAGAATATTTTTATAACAGCTATGCAATTATAGCAACATCTGTTTAACCATTCCAGCTTCGCAGGAAGGATGAATATTGTTTTAATAATTCTCCAAACAGTTTGAAACAGTCCATTTATTCTATCAACCACAATATTATACAGATTTATAATTCGTCTAAATAATTAGTACAGATAGAAACGAAGCCGAGAATAGGAAGATACAAAAATACTAATCCAGAGGACTACTTTCACAAACTGATAAATAATTCTGATATATTAATCAAAGTGTTTATATTTTGATAGGATTTATCAATGAAATCTCAAGCTTTGGACCTGTTTTCTGTAAATGCAAAGGTTTTCTTTTAACATGAGGTGAACCATGTATCTAAACCATGTCTAAAGGTTGAAACTTCCATGTACGACCGCATATCACCAATTGCTT
>DATIRH010000040.1:0-1862 GCA_035469845.1 Proteiniclasticum sp.
TAAGAGTGGCACTGGAGAAAAATCCTGAGAAACGAAGAAGATCTTTGAAGAGGTGATTAAAGTGATAGCCAGAAACATTGTTCCGGCCTGAACTCAAAGACAGTTGTGCAAGGGAACAGACATCAGGCTCTATGAAGTACCCGATTACAAAGAAAAAGTGCTTCTAGACTATACGCTTTCATGCAGGTGCATTAAAATCGTCCTAAAATGAACATCTTGAAGAGGGCGCCATAAGGGATCATATTTTTGTGTGAATCATGATAACTGTTGGTTTTCGGTTGATCATTAAGTTAATGATATTATCAGAAAGGGACTTTTTTCATGCCAATATATGATAAAAAAATTATCCGATATGGCTGTATATTGTTAATGTCCAAACTGAATTTAAAGCTATTTAGTGGTATAATTTTAATAATGTAAACGAAAGATAAAATATGGAGTTATTATGATTGATATTAAGATATCTGTTAGAAATATAATAGAATTTGTGCATCGATATGGAGACATCGTGTCCTCAACTATGGGAACAAGTCCTACCCGAATGGAAGAGGGGACCCGTGCACATGTGAAGGTACAGAAAGAAAGAGTGAAAGAAGATTCGTCCTATGAAAAGGAGCAGTACCTGAAGTACGTCATTTCCTTCGACGACATACGATTTACTGTAGATGGAAGAGCAGATGGTATGGTGAAGGGCAAGTATATTGAAGAAATCAAATCCACCTATGCACCGCTAGTGGATGTGGATGAGGATTATAACAGGCTTTACTGGGCCCAGGTGATGTTTTACGGTTTTATGTATATGGAAGAGCATAAAACGGAGAATATTCTCCTTCTACTCACGTATTATAATCTGGATACAGAAGTCACAAAAACCTTTGAACGAACCTACAGTTATGAGGAACTCAAAACTTATGTGACAGAAACCATCGATGAATATTTAAAATATGTAAGAGAAGATGCCAGGTGGAAAAAAGAAAGAAATGCTTCTTTAAAAGAGATGCAGTTTCCTTTCCTTAATTACAGAACAGGTCAAAGAGATCTGGCTGTAGATGTGTATCGTACAATAAGGCAAGGGGGAAAGCTTTTTGCCAAAGCGCCAACGGGGATCGGGAAAACAATCTCCACTTTGTTCCCTGCAGTGAAAGCCATAGCGGAGGGGGAAGCGGACCGTATCTTCTACCTGACTGCCAAAGGAACCTTGAAAACCGTGGCAGAAGAAGCGGTGGAGATCATTAAAAACAAGGGTGGAAGTGTGAAGTTTCTTACCATCACCAGCAAAGAGAAAATCTGCCTGAATGATGAAGTGAACTGCAATCCGGATAAGTGCACCTTTGCTGAAGGACATTATGATCGGATCAATGAATGCATACTGGATATCCTCAAGAACGAGAGAAGCTATTCCAAGGAAATGATTCTTTCTTATGCGATGAAGTACAGAGTGTGTCCTTTTGAACTTTCACTGGATCTCACCTATTTCAGCGATCTTATCATATGTGATTACAATTATGTCTTTGATCCAAGAGTCTATTTAAGGAGATTCTTTGTGGATGTCAGGGAAAACTACATCTTTCTTGTGGATGAAGCCCACAATCTTGTGGATAGATCAAGAGACATGTACTCTGCAGTTCTTACGAAAGACATGATCATGGAGGCAAAGAAGGCAGGGGATAAATTTCCCTATCTCAAGCGCTCTCTGACGAAGATCAACAAGAGATTCATAGAAATGAGAAAAGTACTGGAAGAAATAGATGGGAAACGGAACTATTTCGGTGTTTCGGATGAGCTGATCTTCACCCTTAAGGATTTTCTCATGGCTTTTGAGATTTTCCAGAAAGAAGTTAGGGAAGATTTTGAAGGAAGAG
>DATIRH010000041.1:0-7203 GCA_035469845.1 Proteiniclasticum sp.
GGGAAGCCTAATGTAGGTAAATCTTCATTGATCAACAAACTTCTAGGTGAAGAGAGATCTATAGTTACCGACATACCTGGAACAACAAGAGACGCGATTGACAGCTTTATCGAAACAGAAGAAGGTAAGTTCATTCTTGTCGATACTGCAGGATTAAGACGGAAGTCTAAGATCGTACAGGAAATCGAAAGATACTCAGTCGTGAGAACTCTGGCAGCAATCGAAAGAGCTGATGTTGTTGTACTTATGGTGGATGCTCAGGATGGCGTTGCCGACCAGGATGAGAAAATCATCGGATATGCACATGATATGCGTAAAGCCATCATGGTTATTGTCAATAAATGGGATCTGATTGAGAAAGATGATAAGACAATGAAGAAGTATCTTGATGAACTGAAGTTGAGTCTGAAGTTCATGCAGTATGCTCCTTATCTCTTCATATCAGCGCTTACAGGACAGAGAACACATAAAGTGTTAAGTATGATCAAAGGATGCTATGAAAACTACAACAAGAAGATTGGTACAGGGGTCTTAAATGATGTAATCGGAAAAGCGTTACTTCAGAAAGAACCTCCATTGATTGGAACAAAGAGATTAAAGGTTTATTATGGAACCCAGACTGGCGTTAAACCTCCGACTTTTGTTTTTTTCATCAACGATACATCGGCAATGCATTTTTCTTATTCAAGATACATCGAGAACCAGCTAAGAGATTCATTTGATTTCACTGGTACTGGTATTAAAATCGAGTATCGTGAAAGAAAAAAAGATTCATAATAAAAATTGATCAGACCTCTGACGTTAGGATTAATCTTAACTTCAGAGGTTTTTTAATTGAAATTTATTATAAATATACATACAATCTGTAGATGAAAAGTATGGATTTCATTACGAAGATCATTGTAATTGTTACGAATTATTAACGTAGTTGTGATTTATTTGATACTTGTGATAATTGTATGAATTGTATAATCAGTGTATAAGTTGCAAGATATTATTTTGTTAACCGGGAGGGAAAAGAAATGAAAAGTATCTTGAGAAAAGTAGCAGTTTTACTTGTTGTTTTCGTTTTTTCCTCAATTTCTGGTGTTTCGACTTTCAGTCTGCTCGATAGAAGTAATAATAACAGCTTTATAGAAGTTCTTGCTGAAGATGATATACGAGTAACTACGGCAGACTTGAATTTGAGAAGTGGACCTGGAACAGAATATAGTGTAATTGCGGTTATGCCAAAAGGGACAAGAGTCACAGTTTTAAGTGTTTCAGGTAGTTGGGCTAAAGTAATATATGGAAGTAAAGAAGGGTATGCGCACACCGCTTATATGACGAAGGTAACCACACAGACCATGGTGACGACAGCGAACCTCAATATGAGAACAGGACCTTCGACCAGCTACAGTATAATCAGGGTTATTCCAAACGGAGCAGAAGTCAAAGTCATCAGTACCGCTAATGGATGGGCAAGGGTTATTTATGGAGGCAGTGAAGGATATGCTTCATTGAATTATCTGAAGACACCATCCACAGTGCCATCCACAGGAGAAACCATCATGGTGACGACAGCAAACCTGAATATGCGAACGGGGCCTTCCACAAGCTACAGTGTCATCAGAGTCATTCCAAGCGGAGCAGAAGTGAAAGTGCTTAGTACCGCTAATGGATGGGCAAGGGTCGTATACGGGGGCAGTGAAGGTTATTCTTCCTTGAGCTACCTAAAATTAAAATCATCGGTACCTCCAACATCAACAGATGTGCGAATCACAACGGAAGAACTGAATCTGAGAAGTGGACCTGGTGTAAGTTATAGCATCATTGCAGTGATGCCAGCGGGAGCTAAAGTCACAGTACTCGGTATTTCAGGAGATTGGGCAAAGGTGAATTACTCAGGTAAGATCGGATATGCTCATACAGCATATTTGGTAAAAGAAGGAACAGTAGCATCATCGACAGTGATCACAAAAGGGCTGGTCAATGCTTCAACCAAACAGATTGCGCTGACGTTTGATGCTGGATGGGAATTTGAAACAACAATACCTCTATTGAACATGCTTGACAAATACGGTGTTAAAGCAACATTTTTCTTGAGAGCTTTATGGGTAAAAGATCATCCTGATCTGGCTAAAGAGATATTAAAGAGAGGACACAGTATCCAGAATCATTCACTTACACATCCTCACATGAAGGAAATGACTGAAGCGGAAATCAGAAAAGAGTTTACGGATTCCACGGCGATATTCAAGAACGTTTTAGGAATTACGCCTAAACTGTTCAGACCTCCTTTTGGTGAATACAACAGCACAGTGCTGAAAGTTGCAGGAGAACAGGGATATAAGTATACGGTCATGTGGTCCATCGACACAATTGACTGGGCACAGAGCACAGGTGGTGTTACCATCGACTCCAAATATATCACTGATAAAGTACTGAATAATGCTACAGATAAAGACATTGTGCTGATGCACATTGCCTATATGAAAACAGTTGATGCGCTTCCTAGAATGATCCAGACACTTAAGGATAGAGGATATACGTTCAAGACTGTACCACAGATGGTACCATAGTAAAAAGAATCTGCATAAAACAGTGAAAATCCCGAAGAGATTCGGGATTTTCTATCGGAAGCTTATGACAAATCTGATGTGAAAGTCGTTAGTCTGTAATAAATATATTCTCTTCTTATCAAGACTTATGTAAAAAGCACATAGAAGAAAAGCACCGTGATAAGATATTACTCTTTATCAAGGTGCCTTTTTGTTAGGTTTATTTATTTATTATCCGATTACACGCAGATTATGCTCGTATTTATCTCTAAGTCTTGTTAGTAAATTATACATAGGGCTATAAAGAAATAGTACAATCACAAAATTGGATGCTCCATGAATCAGATCGAATGGGATTCCACGGGTCCAATAGACGATCCCGTAAGGTATGCCGTAGAAGAATGATTCAATTACAGCAAAAAACAATCCGAAGCCTAATCCGAAAAACATGCCAAGTACAGCGTAGGGCCATTCTGAATGCGTACCTTTCTGAAGAATCACTGCAAGTAGGCTCAGTAGTGGCCAGACCAGATAATAGGCAAGAAGCCAGGTTTGAACGCCATAGAAGAAAATCTCAGTGGTTGAAAAAATCAGCGCCACGATAAAAGTTTTCTTGAATCCAAACACAGAAGCATAGACCATAAATAGTAGTGTAACTATTTCAACATTGGGGATAAATACCAGCGCCATTTTACCTGCTGTTAATGTGGCACTGAGAAGTGGTATGAGAACGATGTCCCATACGGTGAAATTAGAATCCCGTAACTTCAAATGTGTATTCATCCTGATCGTTTACTGGTATTTCTTTGATGCCCACCATAGCATCTTCCCCATTGATTTTAATGCTGAAAAATTCTTTACTCATGTCAGCTGTGTAGCCTTTTAGTCCCATTAACATTGGACCGTATTGAGTTTCTTCGGTGACTACCTGCAGTTCTTCACTGTACTCATTCAAAAGCCCTTCCAGATATAATTCATCAGACCTGAAAGTCTCACTATATTCGATGTTTTCGCTTTCCACGAGAATATTGATTGTGACTTCCTTTGAACCTTCTTCACCTTTAGGTGACATGAGATTGTAGATTCCGAATCCACCTACAGCTAGAAGCAGCACCACCAGTACAGCAGTAAATTTTTTGTTCATTTTCCCTCCTTGTTGTACGAATTGTACAGATGTTTTATTTAAGATACAATAAAAGATAAATAAATGAAGAGAAAAGGTGTACAAGAAAAAGTAAAAGCACCCATTTCTGGGTGCTGTAAATAGACTAGGAAGAAAATCTTCTTATCTATTATTGACACCCCATTACCCGTGAGGAGATTCTCAAAATCATATAGGCAGGTCTTCCGGCTCGACTATGTAAAAGAGTTTTCCTTCCCAGAAAGTGATTTCCAGTGGATGTGTAAACTCTTAAGAGTCTTACGGCGGCGGGACCGCACAGGCTTAACCTGTTTCCCTCTTAGTGCCAAGATACTGTCTTGACAACCTATATTATTTAATCTCTTAAATTGTATTCTTATAAGTTCATTATAGCAGATTAATCCAAGTAGTCTAGAGTGAAAACGTATAGAAATTTACGCTTGTAATGCAATTATTTATCTTTTTAAATCGCTTGTCTGAAGAGAGCCTAATATGTATGAGGTTTAGTTCATGTGGTATACTAATTTCTGGTAAAATAAAATGCAGGTCTTATAACTGGAAAATTGAAAGTAGAATTGGGTGAATGAAATGTCTATCAAAGAACATGAAGATTATGAAGTTGAAGTCAGTAGACTAGAAGAAACAAAAGAATATATACGCACAATCATTTCGTTAGTGGTAGAAAAAAGGCTGAAATATAGACATGATATGCGTGAAGCCTTTACGGAGCTGGACGATATGGACAACAGTCTGAGTTATGCTACAATTCTACTCAACACAAAGCTTCTGGACAGTCTAGAACAGAACTTCGGGATGCTGAAAAAATCTGAGAATCATCCCTATTTCGCCCGTATGGATATAAAGCAGTCTGATAAAGACAAAGATGAAAAAATATATATCGGAAAAATCTCACTTTTCGACGAATCCATGGATACCCCACTGGTAGTAGACTGGAGAGCACCTATTGCAAGTGTCTATTACGATGGAAGACTGGGGAAAGCAAGATACAGGTCCTATGGAGACGAATATGAAATTGATCTGTTCAGGAAGAGGCAGTATACGATAGAAGATGGAGAGCTGATGCATTTTGTGGATGTGGACATCTCCATGTCGGATACATTTCTTCAAGCTACGCTTGAAAATCATGCGAGCGATAAATTGAAGGACATTGTCTCCACTATTCAGTCTGAACAGAATGACATTATCAGAGCGGACATCCATAAGCCTCTTATTGTGCAGGGAGTAGCAGGCAGTGGGAAAACGACTATAGCGCTTCACCGAATCGCTTACCTTATTTATACCTATTCCGACTCTTTCAAGCCTGAGGATTTCATCATTATAGCGCCAAATAATCTCTTTCTGGACTATATTTCAAGTGTGCTGCCGGAGCTTGGTGCTGAAGATGTAAGACAGACCACATTTACGGATTTCATGCTTGATGTTGTTGGAGAAAAATATAAATTATCGGATCAGAACAGCAAACTGAGATTGCTCATTGAAGACAGCACTGACGATCAGTACACAAAGGAACTGACTATCCGAGCATCTGCCTTTAAAAACAGCATGCTGATGAAAAACATCATAGAGGATTACACCGATGATATAGAGGAGCATTTTATCCCGACCACTGATTTTGAAGTGAATGGAGAAGTGATCTTCACCAAAGAATACCTGGATGACATGTTTCACAACAGCTACGCCTATCTGCCGTTCTACAGGAGAATCGATCAGCTCAGCAGTTATCTTGATCGATACGTGAAAGAAGCAGTGGATGAAATGACGGCAAAAACCATGCGGGTATATGACCGGAGAATGGATAGAATCAGAAAGTCGGCTATGGATAAAGAGACAATAAGAGAGAGACTGAAAAGTGCGACTTCAGAGCGAGACAAAAAAATCAAGGTGCTCCTGAAGAGCGGAAAAACAGCTGTGAAGGAATACATCAAATTGATCGACAGAAAGGATGCTTTGTTTTTCTATAATACTCTCATGACAGATGAAGCCCTGTTAAAAAGATATTCAGATGACGATGCTGTCATTGAGTTTATTACAGAGGACCGAATAAGGAGAATCAGTACAAAGGAACTGGAACTGGAAGACCTGGCACCTCTAGCTTATCTTCACAACAGACTTTACGGCATCAGTAAATCTGCCAAGGTGAAATATGCTGTGATCGATGAAGCACAGGATTTCAGTGATTTTCAGTTTTACGTATTAAGAGAAATTCTGAACACAGACAGATTTACGATTCTCGGGGACTTATCTCAGGGTATTCATATGTACCGTTCAGTGAAAGACTGGTCATTTCTTCAGAAGTCGATTTTTAAGGAAGAAGTGAATTATCTTACACTGCTCCAGAGCTATCGTACGACCATTGAAATCATGAATGCAGCAAACAAGGTTTTGAAGATGTCTCCGATAGAGGATCTTGAACTGGCAAATCCTGTGGTAAGACACGGAGTGGAACCAGAGGTAATAGAACATCTCCGTAAGGAAAGTCTTTTTGAAGGTATTCTTGTCTGCATAGAGCGGTGGGTCAAAGAAGAATATACAACCATAGCAGTGGTGACAAAGTCAGGCAAAGATGCAAAAGCAATTCATAAAGCAATCTCAAAATATGACCGGTATTCTGTCGGTCTTGTTGAGGAAAAAGTTGCTCATTATAATGAAAGGATTGTGGTGCTGCCTGCACATCTCGCCAAAGGACTAGAGTTTGATGCAGTGATCGTAGTGAATTTACATGATGAATTCAGTATAAACGCATTAGATGCAAAACTATTATATGTATCAATGACAAGGGCTATGCATAGATTATCGCTTCAGTTTCTTGAAGGGAAAAACAGATATTTTACAACTCAAGATAATTAAAAACATGAGCCTGATTCTATTAGGGATAGAATCAGGCTCATGTTTTATCTTTATTACTATTATTATTATTATTATTTAATCAATATTGATCTCTGTCACGGTGGTCAGTGGCACTTCTACGAACCCTAATGATTCATATAATCTGAGCGCTCCAGTGTTTTCCACTGTGACGTACAGATAAAGTGAGTGATAACCTCTTTTATAGAGTTCATAAGCTGATTTACTGATCAGTAGTGTGGCATAGCCAAGTCGCTGGTGTTTCTTTCTTGTGAATGTATAGGTTATGGTTGGTTCATCTCGATAAAGACAGACAAGAACGCCTGCTTTTACGACATCTTCATCCATGATAAGAAAGGAAGCTTCTTCCATAAGAGGGCCATAGGATCCTTTATAGACACGTTTCAGCTCGTCCAGTGTCTGTTCCAGGTCTTCTCCCTCGTAATCGATGGTATCCTGATAGGCATCAAGTACTGCATCAGCCATTGCATAAAGATGCTGTTTCTGCGCTGGAACAAATTTGACAGGAAACTCTTTGTTCTCATCATTTAACCTGAGACTCATGCGGATTCTCTTTGACATTACACACACCCCCTAAGGATATTTTACTACATTTTCGGGTCTTTGCGTTGTATTGTCAAAATATTTCAGCTAAAC
>DATIRH010000042.1:0-6102 GCA_035469845.1 Proteiniclasticum sp.
GGTACAGAAACGGCGACTTTGTAGATTACAGCGATAAAAATATGTCCATGATGTTCAATCTGGGTGCCGGCGGAGGAGCCATCATCCTGAAGAAGAATCACAACAGAAATCTTCTTCTAGGTTCCCACATCATTGCAGACGGTTCCCTGTCTAGAACAGCATGTGTTGAAATCTGGGGAATATGCAATCTCATCACATCGGAAAACAGGGATGAGGCATACAAGAGCTTAAGGCTCATGGATCCGAAGAAGATGAAGGACAGACTCAATGAAGTGTCTATGCCGAACTGGTACAAGTGTATCGATGAATCACTAAGAAAATCAGAACTGGAGAGAAAAGACATTGACTATCTGGCTATACTACATATGAAACGCTCCGGCCATGTAGCGATGCTGAGTGAACTGGGACTGACAAAAGACCAGTCCATTTATCTGGAAGATTATGGTCATATCGGTCAGGTGGATCAGATTTTATCTCTTCATCTGGCACTTAAAGAAGGAAAGGTCAAAGATGGAAGTGTTGTTGCCATGGTGGCTGCTGGCATAGGTTATGTATGGGCAGCAAATGTGATCAAATGGGGTGAGAGCTAATTGAGTACCTTTATACAGATAATATTAAGAAGTCTTGAGACTGGAAGCATTTATGCTTTGGCAGCTCTAGGGATCATCATCATCTACAGAACATCCTATACAACAAACTTTGCACAAGGTGTTGTGGCCATGTTCAATACATTCGTGGTTACATTCCTGTTCAACAAGTTCGGTATCCCTTTATGGCTGGCGGTCATGGGCGGAATAGTCAGTGCGATATTGACCGGTTTTCTCATTGATCTGTTGATTATAAGGCATACGAAGAATGTTTCGCCGGTGGCGAAGCAGATCATCACCCTTGGTCTTATCATGATTGTTTTAGGTCTGGCGCCGCTCTTTTTCGGTGTAGATCCTTTAAGATTACCAAGACTGATAGAAAGTGGTGATATTGGAGTTTTCGGTGCTTCCATTTCCTATAACGGTCTCTTCAACATTGCTTTGGGACTTGCCATCATGATGCTGATGTTCTTCATACTGCAGAGGACCAAATGGGGCCGGTCAATAAGAACCACTGCATCCAACGAATACGTTGCAAGGCTCATGGGTGTTCCAACAAAGAACGTGACCATGGCCGCCTGGGGCGTGGCTGGTGTGCTTGGTGTCATTGCCGGTGTCATGACTGCGCCAATGACCTCGGTAACCTTGAATCTTATGGATGAAGTTCAGATCACAGCGCTTGTTGCCTGTGTACTGGGAGGATTCCAGACATTCCACGGACCGGTCATCGGAGCCTATATCATGGGTATCGTAAGAAACCTGCTGCTGTTTTATGTTTCATCCGTATGGGGTGGACAGATTCTATACATTCTTATCCTGGTATTCATAGTCTTTAGACCCTATGGATTGATCGGTAAGAAGATTGTGAAGAAGGTGTAAGATGAAGAGTATGACAACACAGAAGAATCTATTTCAGAAATATCCCTTTATCGGATTTATCCTATTCGGATTACTTCTTGCAATGATACCGACTTTAGCCAATATGGGCATTCTCAAAAACGGTCATGTGACCACCATTGGTGGAACCCTGATTTATGCCATTGCAGCTTTAGGGCTTAATGTGCTGCTGGGATGGTCTGGACTTATTTCCCTCGGTACGGCAGGATTCATGGGACTTGCATCCTATATATCAGCGTATCTCACAGTGGATATGAATATCCCTTTTGAAATCTCCTTTTTCCTGGCGGTACTGATTCCTACACTTTTAGGTATTCTCGTAGGTCTTGTATCCCTGAAGATTGAAGGTCTCTATCTTGCCATTGCAACCCTTGCGGTAGCGGAAGTGCTTAGAAAGACCTTTGAGGAGCTGGGACAGTTCACTGGAGGATTCAGCGGGAAATCAGCAGAATATCCTACATTATTTTTCGGGCTCTTGAAGCTTGATCGAACCACCACGTTTTATTTCATCGTTTTTGTCCTGGTCATTATCATGATCCTGACTTCAAACATGATGAGGGGAAGACTTGGTAGAGCGCTGAACGCCATGAGAGGCAGTGAAGCTGCAGCTCAGGCCATGGGTGTGAATCTTCTCACCCATAGACTCATCGCTTTTGCACTGGCAACAATCTTTGCCAGTGTGGCAGGTGTTCTGTATGTGCACTTTGTCAAGTTCTCCTATCCATCAACCTGGGGCCTGGCCATGTCACTGAATTTTCTGGCCATCATCATCATCGGTGGACTGAGATCCATTTACGGAACTGTTCTAGGCGCATTTATCGTCTATGCGGTACCGGATATGTTTCTTAAGCAGATTCCATACCTGGAGAACCTTTCTTATGTACTGAACGGAATGCTGATCATTCTGGTCATCATCTTCTATCCTAACGGACTGATCAGTATCGGGTATGACATCAGGAAACTATATAGAAAGCTTAGAAGAGGAGGGGCAAAGAATGAATAAGATGGAAAATCATGTACTTACAGTGGACGGATTATCCATTGCATTCGGTGGTTTAAAAGCTGTAGATAACCTTTCCTTTGATATTAAAGATAAAGAGATATATGGTCTCATCGGTCCCAACGGAGCGGGTAAAACCACAGTGTTCAACTGTATCACCCAGTTCTATAAACCGGACAAAGGAGACATCACATTCAAAGGGCATGGCGAGCAGGTGGTGGATCTGACGACAAAGCCTGTACATGACATCATAAGGCAAGGTCTGGTAAGAACCTTCCAGAATGTGGAGCTGATCAGAGAACTCAGTATCTTAGACAATGTACTGATCGGTGGACATATCGATTTTAAAGCTAATACATTCTCCCAGGCTCTGAGGCTCCCTAAAGCCAGACATGAGGAGAAGCAATACAAAGAAGAAGCAGAAAAAATTCTCGCGGATCTTGGCATTCTGGACCGAAAAGATATGCTGGTGGGCGGACAGCCATACGGTATTCTTAAAAAGGTGGAGTTTGCCAGAACACTTATGGCAAGACCCAAACTGATCATACTGGATGAACCGGCTGCAGGTCTAAACGATAGTGAAACCGTTGATCTGGCAAGACTGATCAAAAGAATCAGAGATCAGTATAACTGCTCTATTCTCCTGGTTGAACATGATATGAGACTGGTCATGGATGTCTGTGACAGAATCTGCGCCATCAACTTCGGAAGACTCCTGGCCATAGGCTCACCGAAGGAAATCCAAGGAAATAAGGCTGTTCAGGAAGCCTATCTAGGAGTTGAGTAATATGAGTGAGAAGAAAATCGCACTGGAGATAAGAGGTCTTAAAGTAAGTTACGGTGCAATCCAGGCTTTAAAGGGCATCGATCTTACAGTATATGAGGGTGATGTTGTGGCAATCCTCGGCGCCAATGGCGCAGGAAAGACCACAACACTGAAGAAAATCAGCGGCATCATTGATGCTGAAGCAGGTTCCATCAAGCTTTACGGCCAGGACATCACAAAAATGGAACCTGAAAAAATCGCAAGACTCGGTATATCCATGTCACCGGAAGGTAGAGCGGTATTTAAGGATCTCACCGTGGAAGAAAATCTGAAAGCGGGAGCGTTCACCTTAAAAGACAAAGCCAGAATCAAGAAGAACTTCGAAAGAGTATATAGTTATTTTCCGGTTCTTGAGGAAAGAAAGAATCAGGTTTCTTCAACCCTTTCAGGTGGAGAGCAGCAGATGCTGGCCATCGGAAGAGCACTCATGGGTAGTCCAAAGGTACTGCTCCTGGATGAACCTTCACTGGGGCTTGCTCCACTGATTGTTCAGGACATCATGAAGATCGTCAAGGAGATCAAAGAGGAAGGTACCACGGTGGTCATCGTTGAGCAGAACGCCGCACAGACCCTGAAAATCGCTGATTACGGATATGTCATTGAACTGGGAAACATAAGTACCCATGGAAAAGGATCCGTACTGGCTAATGATCCCAAGCTTGTTGAGGCTTATCTGGGCAAGCACTAATTTCATATTTAATGTACATCTGTACTTAAATAATTTTTTCAACCCACAACATACCAGTCCGCAACATACCAAACCATTATTTTGAAGATGACAATGGAAAACATTGTTAATTTTAAGGAGGAATAATCAATGAAAAAAATCATTTCTTTGTTAGCATCCCTTGCAATAGTTGCATCCCTTGCAGCATGTGGTGAAAAGGAAGTAACTCCAGCAGAAACACCTGCAGAGACTCCAGCTGAAACTCCAGCAGAAGAACCCGAAGAAGAAGAGGAACCTGCTCAAGGTGTTACAGATACCACTATCCTTGTAGGTAACTCCGCTGCTACATCAGGCGCTTATGCACCTGTTGGTGTACCTTTCAATGCCGGAATCGAAGCTTACTTTAAAATGGTCAACGACGCTGGTGGTGTAGATGGAAGAAATATCGAGTTTACACATATTGACGATGAATTTGATCCAGTTAAGGGTAAAGCCGCTCTTTCTACACTAGTGGAAGATGATGAAATATTTGCACTTGTCGGACACTTTGGAACACCTGTAGTTGGTGCTACAATAGAAGATGTCAAGGAATACGGAATTCCTGCAGTATACTTTGCAACAGGTATCGGTCAGCTTTACAATGCGAAGGCTGAAGGCAGAGACAGAGGTATTTTCCCAGTACAGCCTATCTACAAGACCGAAGGCCAGATTATGGTTGCTCGTGCTGTAGGTGACTTCGAAGCTAAGAAGATCGGTGTGATCTACACCAACGACGATGCTGGTAAGGATCTTTTCTCAGGAGTTGAAACCAAGGCAAAAGAACTCGGAATAGAAGTTGTAGCTGAACAGGTTGCTGCCGGTGCTACAGACGTATCATCCGCTGTAACATCAATCAAGAATGCTGAAGTGGACTTCATCATCGGAGCTGCTATTCAGGCGACAATTCCAACAATCGTGAAGGAGCTTGCTGCTCAGAACGTGAACAAAGATGTCATCACAACTTACGTTAACGTTTCTCCAGTAATTTCTGAAGCTATAATCAATGAAATCGACGGAAAATTTGATGTATACGGACTTGGCTGGGTTGACCTGGTAGAAAATGCGGAATCACTTGCTGCATTTGCTGAATGGGCTCCAGACTATGCAACAAACGTATATGCAATGACAGGATGGATAGCTGGACACTTCTTCTCAGAAGGTCTTAAGAGAGTAGAAGGAACAGTCACATGGGAGAAATACATGGACGCACTTGAAAGCGAACCAATCAAAAACCCATTTGGCGGAACTATTGACTATGCTGATGGTTCAAGAGCAGGTACTCAGGAAATGAACCTTTCAAAGGTTGCTCTGGTTAACGGAGCTGCTGGTTGGGAACCTGTAGATGGACTTCAGTCCATGGATTCACTTCTAGGAAACTAGTAAAGAAAGTAAACTGAATAAAAATGACCGATCTGTACCGTGGGACACACGGAAAAGTCTAATTCATATTAGATGAAGCGAACCCACCGCTTTTCGGTGGTGAATGTGTCAACACAGATGAGATTGGTCTAGGATAAGGGCAGGCTGATACCTGCCCTTATTTTTAAAATGAACCTTGATAGGAGGAATTTTTAATATGTCTTATAAAGAAAAAGTCATAACTTTAGAGCAGGCTCTGGATATGATAAGGCCTGATATGCATGTTGTAACAGGACTTGGTGCAGGAGAAGCACAGCTCATTATGAACAACATCCATACCATTTCAGATCGAGTGAAGAACGTTACTATAACCAACTGCCTGTCCATGGCCCATGGTGATTTTTTAGGAGAGGAGTATGCGGAAAGTTTCAATATTGATGGCTGGTTTTTTTCTCCACCACTAAGAAAAGCTTTTAAGAATGGTAATATCTCCTTTATCCCCAATCATCTGCATCTGGCCGGATGGAAGAGGCTTGACCATGTTACACCGGACATATTTGTAGGTACGGCAACGATGCCGGATGAGCATGGATTCATATCCCTGTCTACATCCAACACCTATGAATCCCAGATGATCGAAAAAGCTGATGTTGTTATTCTTGAGATCAACCCTAATTATCCCAGAACATTCGGAGATGTGGAGATCCATTATTCCGAGATCGATTTT
>DATIRH010000043.1:0-2870 GCA_035469845.1 Proteiniclasticum sp.
TAAATGCAATGCTCGTCAATAACTTTGTCCTATCAAGATTCCTCGGAATTTGTAGTTTCCTGGGTGTCTCAAAGAAAAGAGATGCATCCATCGGTATGGGATTTGCTGTTCTTTTTGTAATGGTAATCGCATCCCTTGGAACCTGGACAGTATACAACTTCCTGTTGGCTCCAAATGATCTGGATTATCTGAAAACTGTAGCATTTATCCTTGTCATCGCAGCACTGGTTCAATTTGTAGAAATGGTTATCAAGAAGATCAGCCCTGCTCTATATGATGCACTGGGAATCTATCTTCCACTAATCACAACAAACTGTGCTGTTTTAGGTGTAACATTTCTGAATGTACAAGACGAATTGTCTTTAGTAGGCAGCTTGACTAATGCTATTGGTGCAGCGCTCGGTTTCTTCCTGGCTATTGTCTTGATGGCAAGCATCAGAGAGAAACTGGATCGTGTATCCAGTGTTCCTAGAGCTTTCCAGGGACTACCAATCGCGCTGATTACTGCTGGTCTTATGGCCATTTCATTCCTTGGTTTCCAAGGTCTTATATAAGGGGGGAGAAGTTAAATGATGGAAATAATAATACCTATAGCTATTCTAGCTGGCATCGGACTTCTTTTAGCCGTTTTGCTCGGATATGCAGCCAATGTATTCGAAGTGAAGCAGGACCCTAAAGTAGAACAGCTTTTACTCGTACTGCCCGGTGTAAACTGTGGCGGATGCGGATTTGCAGGGTGTGAGGCTTATGCGAAGGGTGTAGCTCTTGAAGGTGCATCCCCAACCCTATGTACAGTAGGTGGTCCACCAGTTGCAAATCAGATTGGTGAAATCATGGGCGTCAAAGTGAATGCCATGGAAGTCATGGTTGCCTATGTCAAATGTAATGGTGACTGCGATAAATCAAAAGACAAGTATGAGTATCATGGAATCATGGACTGTGTCAGTGCATCTGCACTTCCTGGTGGAGGAGCTAAATCCTGCTCTTATGGATGTCTCGGTCTTGGTACATGTGTTGCCGTATGTGATTTTGATGCCATCGTGATCAGAGACGGAATTGCAATCATCGATGAAAACAAGTGTACCAACTGTGGTGCCTGCGTGAGAGCCTGTCCGAAAAATCTGATTGAATCCGTGCCAATCAACTCCAGAGTCAGAGTTGCATGTAACTCCTATGACAGTGCAAGAGATGCAATGCAGAACTGCGAAGTAGGTTGTATCGCATGTAAAAAATGCGAAAAGGCATGTGAGTTTGATGCAATTCATGTAAACAACAACCTGGCTAAAATTGATTATGATAAATGCACCCAGTGTAATGCGTGTGTTGAAGTGTGTCCTAAGGTGACCATTGAAAATATCCTGATGATCAATAAGGCTACGAAACCAAAAGAAATAACTGCATAACTGATAAATGAGGTGCATCTCTTAAACGATGCACCTCATTATTTTAGGCTCTGTATGAAAGTAGTGTTGAAATAAGAGCTTTTTAATATGGATTTATAATGAATCTCTATCTGTTTAATGTATATGTATATTGATATATTCAAGATTAGAATAATATTTCTACTAAATTTCTTGTTATATCAAATAAACTAAATATAATTATTGCAACAGTTATGATGCCAAACACTTTTGGAAATTCAGCATTACCTGACTTATATTTTATATATTCATTTATGAAAGAATATATGAATCCACCCATGAAAATTATAGAGAATGAGCTCGAAGAATATGTAAAATTTGTATAATCCACAATGAGGTCGATGACCCATAATATGATGGTCATTCTTATTGTTATTTTCTTGTATTTATCATATTTTCCCATTTTTCACCTCGTATAATATTTTGAATATCGCTCTAAATTCTACTGAAACTGCACCAAAAGCAATTACTTCTTCCAGATAACTTAGTATCTCTTCTTTTTGTGCATAACCTAAAGAATGTATATCTTTCTTTATAGATTCAATGGTTGGCATAAGGATACCTCTATCCATGTTTATATACTTATATTATACTATATTTCACGAAAGTATTCCCTTTTCAACATAGGTTTCATACAGAGCCTTATTTTATGCGCTTTTATCAGTATAGAGTTGAAACCCTCAGGTCATAAATAATGACCTGAGGGTTTCTTCTATAAGGAATGACGGGGAACTAAATTAAATGATGAGATTATCTTTTTACAATTACAGATGTACCCATTCCACCACCGATGCAAAGAGTAGCCAAACCGTAAGTGGAGTTTCTTCTCTTCATCTCATGAAGAAGGGTCACAAGGATTCTTGCGCCTGATGCACCAACTGGATGCCCCAGAGCTATTGCTCCACCGTTCACATTGACCTTTGACGCATCCCATTGAAGTTCTTTACCTACAGCCAATGCCTGTGCGGCAAAAGCTTCATTTGCTTCAATAAGATCCATATCATCAATTGTAAGGTCAGTCTTGGAAAGTGCGTTCTTTGTCGCTGGAACTGGACCAATGCCCATGATGCTTGGATCTACTCCACCGTTTCCATAGGAAACGATGGTAGCTAGTGGTGTAAGACCAAGTTCATCTGCTTTCTCTTTACTCATGACAACAAGAGCTGCCGCTCCATCGTTTATTCCGGAAGAATTAGCTGCTGTGACTGTTCCGTCTTTCTTGAAGGCGGGTCTCAGTTTACTTAATCCTTCTGCTGTTACGCCTTTCTTAGGATACTCATCTGTATCTACAATCACAGGGTCTCCCTTGCGTTGAGGAATTGTAACAGGGACGATCTCATCTTTGAATTTACCTTCGGCCATTGCTTTTTCCGCTTTATTCTGGCTGGAAGCTGCAAATATATCCTGTTCTTCTCTTGTTATTCCATATTTTTCTGCCACATTTTCTGC
>DATIRH010000044.1:0-3655 GCA_035469845.1 Proteiniclasticum sp.
GTTCCACCTGGCTTTTCTGAGCACTTAACACCTCTGCTTGTGTTGCCACTTCATTGATCTTAATACTCAATTCATCATTCACTGTTGCAAGCTCAGCGGATCTTGATTCCCCATTACCGAGGAGATCTTCAACATAATTCAAATCTGCATTTAATCTTTCCAGTTTTACTATAAGCCCTTCCCTGATGGCATCTTTGTCTTCAGGTTTCAGCTCCTTTTCTTGCAGCAGTTCAAATTCATCCATGGAAGAATGTACTGCGATGAGAACATCTGCCAGTTCCATCTGACGATATCCATTGGTTAAAGTCAACAAGGCTACCTGAATGATATTCGGTTTTTTCTCGTCAAGCATTTCAATCTTACTGCTTGTCACTTCTATATTGTTTCTTAAATACTCTGCTCTTATGCGATAAATTTCTTTATCTCGATTTATTTTTTCGATTTCATTAAGATTAGTTTCCAGTTGTGTTGCAGATTCATCTTTTATAACACTCACAGTTTCCAGTTCACTGACCAGATTCCCAAGCAGTGCTCTCTTATCCTCAAGTGCATATACAGTCTGAGCTGAAAATCCGGTGATGGTACCCATCACAAGTAATCCAGCGACAATTCTCTTTAAATACTTCATTTACTTCTACTTCCTCCATTGTCACTTTTTACGACTTCCTTATACTAAAGTCTTTTTATGAAGAAAATATGAAGATTTATTATTATATTTTACTATTAATTAAAGATGCTCTTCACAACTCTCTGGCATTGGGTGTATACAATACTTTGCTCCATTCATGTTCTATCCACTTATTTTCAATTAATCATGTGAGAGAAAAGAAAGTGAAGAAATAATGCATTAAACTGCCTCCAAGAATGAACAGATGGAAGAGTTCATGGAATCCGAAGGATTCTGAAATATTCGGTTTTTTCACCATATAGATAAATCCACCTATGCTATAAAGAATTCCCCCGGTAAGAAGCAGTAAAAATCCTGTGAAGTCCACACTTCTGTAAATATCTCCGATGAAGAACATGACCATCCATCCCATGAAGAGATAGAAAAATGTATAAAGCACCCTCGGCATATTATTGATAAACACCTTTGATAGAATTCCAAATAATGCAATGGACCAGATTACCAGCAGTATCACATTTCTCTGGGTTCCTTCAAGCACACTTAGACACATGGGTGTATAGCTCCCTGCGATCAGAACATAAATCATGCTATGGTCCAGCTTCTTCAGTCTTCTTAATCCCTTCTCACTTCCGTTGTAACCGTGGTAGATTCCGCTGGCAAGATAGAGAAGAATTAGGCTTAGACCAAAAATCAGAACCCCTATGATACTTTTCAAAGAGGCCTCGGAGAGTATTCTCTGTGCAAGAAGTACGATGGTTCCGATAAAAAAGACAACAGCGCCGAGCAGATGGGTGATTGAATTTACAGGTTCTCTTAATTTTATTTGTTTCATATGAAATCTCCTTCATGTAGTTATGATAACTATGTCTTGTACTGTTCATATTATACCTCATTTAAGAATAAAATCAACATTGAAATCACAGATATTTTGTATTAATATGATTATATCTAGTTTTAATAACTATATGTTGAGATAAAGCCATCCCAAACCCGATACTAAACATAAAGGAGAGTAACATGGACGCTGAAGAAACGCTGAAACTGCCCAATATAAATGAACTTCCGGACTTTGGACTTTACATGGATCAGGTCATCATCTATATGGAAAGATCCTATCCTAAAAAGCCGCTTACAAAAACCATGATCAATAACTACTCTAAAGATAAAATCCTTTTCCCTTCCTACAAGAAAAAATATTCCAGAGAACATCTGATGCTGCTTTCTCTGATCCAGATTTTGAAGAGAACAGTGACTCTTCCTGAAATTAAAATGATCCTAGGTCCTATTTCAAAAGAATGTGCCAGAGGTGAAACTGAAAGCCTCTACAATCTGTATGAAGATTTCTATGCCCTTTTTCATAGGACTGTATCTCTTTCGGAAGAATTGAAGGAAAAAGCATCAGAAGATATCTCTGAAAATCGGGTGAAAATTCTGGTGTACTCACTTATTTCCGCTTTCTTCGGTACTCTTTCAGAAGAACTTCTTGCAGAAGACGGAAACAGGGAATAAAAATACCTTTTCACTGCATTTATATTACATTGTTAACAATTCGTTATTATGGTTTTCATACGCCATTTTTACTGGGACTGTATTATAGTATCATGTAGATAAAATAAAGAATCAATTTATGATAATTTATGATAAATCACGTAAAATATATAGCAGAAATGAAGGCGATAAAAATGAAAACAATTGAATTAGGCGCGGTGCATATCAACGTAAACAATGTTGATCAATTAACCACGTACTATGAAAATTTAGGATTTATATCAAAAGAAACAACAGAAGGGGTGGAACTCCTAGCTGGAAATAAACCACTTATTGTTCTACATCCAACAAAACAAACCAGAAAACATGAAGTAGGCTTATACCATTTTGCCATAAGGGTCCCTAAAAGAGAGGACCTGGGAAATTTTCTTTTCCACCTGGCAGTGAATAAACTTCCTGTAACAGGATTCTCCGACCATCATGTTTCAGAAGCAATCTATCTCACTGATCCTGAAGGCAATGGAATAGAGGTCTATCGAGATAAACCTGATGACGTCTGGAAAAATGAAGACAGTATACTTATGACTACAGACCCTATGGATGTGGGTGGAGTTCTAGAATCAAGAACCACAGACTCCTTTACACAGTTTCCTGAAGGAACGGAAATGGGTCATATTCATCTCCACGTACAGAATCTGGAAAAATCAGATCAGCACTACAATGAAACTCTAGGACTTGAAAAAGTTATGGATTATCCCAAGGCTGGTTTCTTTTCAAGAGATGGGTATCACCACCACATAGGAATGAATATGTGGCTTCAGGGAAAACCTGCAATAAAAGAAGATGGCTATCCAGGAATCCATCACTTCAATGTTTATCTTGAACCTGCAATATTTGACCAGCTCTATGATGGAAAGTCAGATATGGTAGAGAAGCGAGATCCCAACAATATCCTTTATAAGGTTTATCGGGGCTTCTTATAAGTCTCTATAAATAAATCCCCGCTTCCTCCTACTTGAAATATACTTTTCTCTTTTTTGTATATTTCAACAAAGATGAACCCCGAAGATTAAATTCTTCGGGGTTTTTTTGTCTATTTATTTTCGTAGGCAGTCTGAATGATCTCTTTAATGTATCCTTTCCTGTAGGCATTCATCAGTTGAAGAAGATCTTCAACCTGAGATTTCAGCTCTTTTCCTGTATCTGTATCCGCTACCCTTCTTCGGCTTCTTACACTTTCCAGTACCATCACTGTGGATACAATATCTTTCTCTTCCATAATGGCTTTCTGTGTGGATTCGAAGGGTTCATGACTGACAAGGTTCAGTCCATGGGAATTATAAATCAGTGTATAGCCTGCAATACCTGTTTCTTTCTGATAGGCTTTCGCAAACCCGCCATCGATAACCAGAAGTTTACCTCCAGCCTTGATGGGACTTTCTCCCTTGGTCACCTTCACAGGAACATGCCCGTTGACAAGGTGCGAATGGTCTTTATCAAGCCCGAATTCTTCCAGAATCATTTCAATACGGTCTGGTC
>DATIRH010000045.1:0-1931 GCA_035469845.1 Proteiniclasticum sp.
AAACAGCTTATAGTTAAAAACAATAGCATTGCTTATAAATAGTAATATTTAAAATTTTTTTCATATTTTTTAAAATTCCGTAATGGAAAACCGTTCCTGAATACTCTAATAAGTAAAGGAGGCGAAAAATGGGGTACTTTAACAGAAAAGGCATCGACAAGGATGCCTACATCCTGCTCATTGAAGAATATAGAGAAACCATGTATCGCATAGCTTACGGGTATTTAGGCAATGAAACGGAAGCGCTGGAATCCATCGACGAAGCGATCTACCTGGGTTATGCAAAGAGAAAGACCGTGAAAGAGCCTGAATTCGCTAAAACCTGGCTCACAAGAATTCTTATTAATGAATGCTATCGGATTCTAAAAAAATCCAAGCATCTGTCCTTTTATGAATTCCCGCCGGATCTAGCTGATGAAAGAGAAGAACCCATTTCTCTTAACACCAAGCTTGCGCTGCAGTCACTTTCTGAGGATCTTCGCCAGGTCATCATTCTCAGATATTTTGCAGATATGACCATCAGTGAAACAGCTGAATATCTCAGTATTCCTGTAGGTACGGTATCATCTAAAGCAAGAAAGGCATTATCCATACTTCGTATTGAGCTGATGGATGAGGAAGGAGAGAAAATCTATGAAAAAGAGTCATGAAAACTGGAATGATTACCATACAGCATCAACAGATTATCCGGATGCACTTTATAAAACTACGGACAGACTGGAACAAAGAATAAGAAAAGAATCAAGAAAGAGAAAACTTCTTTATACTACCATCCCCACTACAGCAGCCGCACTTCTCTTTGTGATTCTCATCAACACCAGTATTGTCTTTGCCCGAACCATCTCAGAAATCCCTATTCTTTCAAAAATCTCTGAAATGGTCATGTACAATGAATCTTTAAAAAGCGCAGTGGAAAACAGAAACATTCAGTATGTGAATCTCAAAGCAGTAAATGATGATATGGAACTTAGCCTTCCCTACGTCATCGCAGATTCCCGTAATCTGGTTCTGTTTCTTAAAATGCCTGACAATCTGGATCTGAAGGAAAATGAATTCTACCACGTAAGCGTGGATCATCTGACAGACCTTTCCACCGGTGACTTCATTGCAAGCGGTTTTCTCAATTATTCGGGTTCTTATAGCAAAGGTCAGGATCCCATCATTCAGATCACTCTTGAATTTATTGAACGTGATCTTCCGGGTTATCCCAGCAATCAGCTTATGCCTCAGAACTTCGACCTTTCCCTCTCACTCCGAAAATACAAAGATAATAGTCAGAACCTTCTTGCACTGGACTCCTTCAAGTTCACATTGTCATTAGAAGATTTCAAAGAACCTGTTGTATATCCTCTGAATCAGGAAATCATACTGGATGGCCAGAAGATTATTTTTAAAGAAATGATCAGCTATCCAACACGTTCTGAAATCACCTTCGATATACCAGATGATAATGATGCGTTAATAAATCTACGCCTCTCTCTTGTGGAAGATGGCGTGAAAACCTCTTTAGCCAGCTACGCTTTCATGTCAACATATATAGATGGAGTCACCAGAGAAACCATCCATATCAGAAGCAACTATTTTGATCCTCCTGAATCAAGAAGCATCAGCATTGACCGGTACACAAAAATCAGGGAAGAAGAACAGACAATTATAGTTGATTTAGATAAGAAGACCATGACCCCTGAAACGGAGGGCATTGAGCTTATTGATATTGAAAGAGTTGATGGAGAAATGATCTTCACCTTCAAAACTTCTGACAGTTTCCCTTATGCACCATTTGGCTTCATATCAGATCAGGGTCAATATGTGGAAATTATAAAAGAGGCCACACGAGGTACAGAAACTGACCCCTCTTATCTTTACTTCATTGAAGATGCCGACTATGATACCCTTGAGTTCTTCCTGTCACCTGGACCAGAAACCACACT
>DATIRH010000046.1:0-29174 GCA_035469845.1 Proteiniclasticum sp.
TAGAAATCGAAATTCAGACCGGAGAGAAAAGAAGAGGAAGAGTTCTGGAAATCGATGGCGATAAGGCCATGATTCAGCTCTTCGAGGGATCTACAGGAATCAACCTGAAAGGGACAAAAGTAAGATTTCTTGGAAAACCCCTTGAACTAGGCGTTGCCGAAAGTATGATCGGTCGTATCTTTGATGGTCTTGGACGACCTAAAGACGGCGGACCTGAAATCATTCCGGAAAAGAGACTGGACATCAATGGAGTTCCAATCAATCCAGTAGCAAGAAACTATCCGTCTGAGTTTATTCAGACAGGCGTTTCGGCAATTGACGGATTGAACACGCTGGTCCGTGGGCAGAAGCTTCCGATTTTCTCAGGATCAGGTCTACCCCATGCTGAACTTGCAGCACAGATTGCAAGACAGGCAAGAGTAGTCGGTTCTGGAGAAAAGTTTGCGGTAGTATTTGGTGCCATCGGTATCACATTTGAAGAAGCACAGTTCTTTATAGATGACTTCAAGAAGACAGGCGCTATTGACCGTGCGGTTCTATTTATGAACCTGGCTAATGACCCTGCCATCGAAAGAATCGCGACACCAAGAATGGCACTGACATGCGCTGAATACCTGGCTTTCGAAAAGGGTATGCATGTACTGGTTATTCTGACGGACATTACTAACTATGCGGAAGCGCTTAGAGAAACTTCAGCAGCAAGAAAGGAAGTACCAGGTAGACGTGGATATCCAGGATACCTATATACTGACCTTTCCACTCTTTATGAAAGAGCAGGAAGAATCAAGGGCAGACCAGGTTCCATCACACAGATTCCAATCCTGACTATGCCTGAGGATGACAAAACTCATCCGATTCCTGACCTTACAGGATACATCACAGAGGGACAGCTCATCCTTTCCAGAGACCTATACAAGAGAGGAATCGAGCCACCGATTGATGTACTTCCATCCCTTTCCAGACTGAAAGACAAGGGTATCGGACGCGACAAGACAAGAGAAGATCACGCAGATACCATGAATCAGCTGTTTGCTGCCTACGCAACCGGTAAGGAAGCGAAGGAACTTGCAGTCATCCTTGGTGAATCAGCCCTGTCAGAATCTGATAAGGCCTTCGCGGACTTTGCAGAAGCTTTTGAAAAGAAGTATGTAAATCAGGGATATGAAATGAACAGAGAAATCAAAGATACGCTGGATCTTGGATGGGAACTTCTGAAGATCCTACCAAGAAATGAGCTGAAGAGAATCAGAGATGAATTTATTGATAAATACATCCCTAAGGAAACCGAAGGAGTTGAGTAACCATGGCTATTCTAAATGTTAATCCAACTCGTATGGAATTAACCAAACTGAAGGCAAGACTGGCTACCGCAACTAGAGGGCATAAGCTCCTTAAGGACAAACAGGATGAGCTCATGAGGCGCTTTATCGAAATGATCAGAAGAAACAAGACTCTGCGTGAAAATGTGGAGAAGGAACTGATCGAAGTGTTTAAAGAATTCCTCGTGTCCTCAGCAATCATGAGCCCGGAATTTCTTGAAGAAGCCGTTGCTCTTCCTAAGGAAGAGATCACGGTGGATATCAGAAAGAAGAATATCATGAGCGTAAATGTTCCTGTGATGAATTTCGTCAGAAAGCTGGCTGAGGACCCTGGAAGCATCTATCCTTATGGATATGCACAGACCTCCTCTGAGCTGGATGATGCCATCTCAAGACTTTATGCCATCATGCCACAGCTTCTGGACCTGGCTGAAGTGGAGAAGTCCTGTCAGCTCATGGCTGATGAGATTGAAAAAACCAGAAGAAGGGTAAATGCTCTAGAGTATAGAACCATCCCTGAACTTCAGGAGACCATCAAATTCATCCGAATGAAACTGGATGAAAATGAAAGAGGTACCATTACAAGGCTTATGAAGGTAAAAGAACTGATTCAGAAAGCCTAAAGATAGCAGAATGCATGAAAAGAGACTGAAGTAGAAATACTTCAGTCTCTTTTCTGTTCCTATGGGGAGTGGTTATGCTATGATTAGAAGAGAGCGTACTCAATGAAAGTCTTGTTAATAATTTGATAATCAGGAAAAATATGACGAAATTTCAATAATAATTTCAATGATAAATTACGAAATACAAATATTGTGGGGGATGAAATGGACTATTTGAATAAAAATATCGCACGAAATCTCAAAAAGATCAGACAGATCAGAGGACTCAGTCTGGATATAGTTTCCGAGCAGACAGGCGTCAGCAAAAGTATTCTGGCACAGATCGAAAGAGGGGAAGCCAATCCTACCATCGGTACGATTGAAAGAATTCTCAGCGGACTTCGGATCAGTATCAATGAACTGAGCGACGACAGCAGTGTAGTAAGTAAAGTTGTAAAAGGAAAAACCCTGCAGCCATTGAAATCAAAGAAAGACGCTTATAAGATATTCAATTATTTTCCCTTTGAAGAGAACAGGAATTTTGAGATCTACTGGATCTATATCAAGCCAGGAAAAGAGTATAATACTGGAGGACATGGTCTAAGTACTGAAGAGTACATCATGGTATACGAAGGGGACATTATTATCATGGAAAATGAGGAAAGTATCACTTTAGAAGAGGGAGATGCTCTGAGATTATCCACGGAGCAAGAACATACTTATGTAAATGTAGGTTCTAAGGAAGCAAAATTGATTCTTGTGTTTTCGTGGATGAAAACCAAATAAAACGCAAAAATATAGTTAATTTTATATCACATCGTCAGCATTCGTGTGCATCTTAATGCTCAAATGTTTGACATATAGAACAAATCCAAGTATGATTTTTTTAGAAGTCGTACTTTTTTTTTCCGGAAAAAGAAAGCACGATGTGTCGGAATGATTTTTCTTTTCATCCTAAAATGAAACATTCATGTAATGAAAACATGAAGCTCAAGAAGGAAAAATTTTTTTGGATAAAATTGTAATCGTTTAAATGAACAAAGCTTTGTAACAACCTCTTCTCAGATTAATTTTTATGAGGAAGTGAAAAGGAATGAACGAAAAAGACAATCAGAATTCAAAACAACCGCAGGAATTCAACAAGGTGCTGAATAAATTCGATATTTTCGCAATAGCATTTGGGGCAATGATCGGATGGGGATGGGTAATCATGGCAGGTATCTGGATCATGGGCGCCGGATCATTCGGATCCATGGCCGCATTCGGTATCGGCGGAATCATGGTGATCTTTGTGGGCCTGACTTATGCAGAACTGACAGCAGCTATTCCAGAAACAGGAGGAGCTCATGTATTCTCACATAGGGCTTTCGGAGCGAAAACATCATATGTATGCTCCTGGTCACTGATTCTTGGATATGTAGGAGTTGTGGCATTTGAATCCGTAGCATTTCCTACAGTAGTACAGTATCTGTTTCCTAAGTTTCTGAAGTGGAAACTATATACCATAGCAGGGTACGATGTGTATCTTACCTGGCTTCTGACGGGTGTAATCGCAGCAGGATTGATTCTGTACCTGAATTACAAAGGAACCAAAGATGCTGCAAAGCTTCAGAATATACTGACGATATTTATATTTCTCATCGGAATAACATTGATTGCCGCTGCTGTCGTGAATGGAGATTCATCAAATCTCAAGCCATTATTCAACAATGGTTTAGGCGGGATATTTACGGTTGCAATCATGACACCATTCATGTTTGTAGGATTTGATGTAATCCCTCAGGCGGCTGAAGAGATTAATGTCCCAGCAAAGGAAATCGGAAAGATTATGATCTTGTCCATTGTCCTTGCAGTATCCTGGTATGTCTTCATAATTCTGGCTGTATCGCTGATCATGACTTATCCTGAAATGGATTCTTCATTACTGGTCACAGCAGATGCCATGAAGAAAGTATTCAATAATTCTACGGCAATGGCCAATGTACTTGTCATCGGTGGACTTGCAGGAATTATTACCAGCTGGAATTCATTCTTCATGGGCGGCTCCAGAGCAATTTATGCTATGGCCCACTCTAAGATGCTTCCTAAAGCATTGGGAGAACTGCATCCGGTAAACAGAACACCGAAATGGGCTACTATTCTTATAGGGATTATCGCAATGATCGCTCCATTTTTTGGCAGACAGATGATGGTCTGGCTTACAAATGCAGGAGGAGCAGCCATCGTGCTTGCCTACTTCATTGTTGCTTTATCCTTCCTGAAGCTTAGAAAATCTGAACCGGATCTGCTAAGACCCTACAAAGTTTCCAATGGTACTTTCGTTGGGATTGGTGCAGTAGTGATGAGTGCATTCATGCTGACACTCTACATACCAGGAATGCCTGGTGGTGCGGGACTGAAAGCTCCGGAACTTATCATTCTGGCTTTCTGGGTTGCACTCGGTGGATTCTTCTACTTCAATGCCAAGAAGACCTACGCTGATTTCGGTGTAAGAGATGTGAAGGAAATCGACGTTGCGCTGGAAGATACAGTAGTCTAAAAGAATGAATTATTCTGAAAATGAAAACAAGTGATATTAAGATAAATGGAGGTTTGTAATGAAACTGAAAAATACAGGATTAACAGCACAGGAACTGAAAGATATGGTAGGAAAGTATATGATCGAAACTTATGAAAGATTCGATTTCATCGCAGAAACAGCCAAAGGAATGTACATCTACGATCATACAGGAGAAGCATACCTGGACTTCTACGGCGGCGTAGCGGTAAACAGTGTAGGCAATGTCAACGAAAAGGTTCTGGAAGCGATCAGAGATCAGGCTCAGGACATCGTGCACACCTTTAACTATCCCTATACCATTCCGCAGGCACTTCTTGCAAAGTACATCTGCGACACCATAGGGATGGAGAAGATCTTCTTTCAGAATTCAGGTACAGAAGCCAATGAAGCGATGATCAAACTGGCAAGAAAATATGGTACAGATCACTTTGGTCCTGACAGGTATAAGATCATCACTGCAAAGAAAGGATTTCATGGAAGAACTTTTGGAGCTCTTTCTGCAACAGGTCAGCCTGATACAGCGCTTCATGTTGGATTCGGGTCTCTTCTTGAAGGATTTGATTATGCGGAATTCAATAATCTGCAGGCGTTCAGAGATGCAGTGGATGAAAATACCATTGCAATCATGATAGAGCCGATTCAAGGAGAAGGCGGCGTACATGCAGCGACTCCGGAATTCATGAAAGGTCTGAGAGATTTATGTGACGAAAAAGGAATGCTTCTGCTTCTGGATGAAATTCAGACTGGATGGGGAAGAACCGGTACTGTGATGGCCTATGAAGGCTATGATGTAAAACCTGATATCGTGACCATGGCAAAAGCCATGGGCGGCGGAATGCCTATCGGTGCCATGTGTGCATCAGATAAGGTCGCAGCATCATTCACCATGGGATCTCACGGCTCCACCTACGCAGGGCACGCACTGGCATGTGCAGCATCTTATGCGGCCTGTCAGGAGATTGTGGACAGAAAACTTCCTCAGCATGCAGAGGAAATGGGCAACTACTTCATGGAGAAGCTGAGAACGCTTCCTCATATCAAGGAAGTCAGAGGGAAGGGGCTCCTGATCGGAGCAGAATTTGACGCCGATATGGCTCCAGACATCAAACACAGATGCCTGGACAAGAAGCTTCTGCTTACAGCCATCGGCAAGAGAATCATCCGAACGATTCCACCTCTGGTACTTACAAAAGAGGACATCGATACAGCATTTGGCATCATCAGAGAATCTGTTGAAGAAGCTTACGCGTAGAATTTAGGAGGAAGACATGGAAAATAAAGTAGTAGTATTAGAGAACAAATTATATTTTGAGGAATTACTGGCAAAGGGAAGAGCGGCACAGAAGGAATTTGAAAAATTCTCTCAGGAAGATCTTGATCAGGCAGTGAAAGCCATCGGTAAAGCGGTCTATGACAATGCTGAAGAACTGGCAAGAATGGCCGTGGATGAAACTGGAATGGGTAACTACGAAGACAAGATCATGAAAAATAAAGGAAAGCCAAAGGCAGTCTGGTACAAGCTCAAAGGTGTTAAGAGTCGTGGAATCGTAAAGTATCATGACTTAGAAGGCCTTGTGGATGTGGCAAAACCTATGGGCGTCATCGGGTGTGTAACACCTACGACGAACCCGACCATGACACCGGTACAGAATGCCATGATCGCATTGAAGGGTGGAAATGCTGTAATCATAAGTCCCCATCCAAGATCAAAAAAGACCACTGCAAAGACGGTTCACTATATGAGAGAGGCACTGAAAGAAGTAGGTGCACCAGAGGATCTTATACAGAATATCGATGAGCCAAGCCTGGAACTTTCACAGATGACCATGCAGTTGTGTGATGTGTGTATTTCCACTGGAGGACCAGCCATGGTGAAGTCAGCCTATTCATCAGGAAAACCTGCCTTCGGGGTAGGACCTGGAAATGTCCAGTGTCTGGTCAACAAGGATGCAGATCCGAATGACTATGTGCCTAAGGTTGTGCGTGGAAGGACCTATGATAATGGTGTTCTTTGCACCTGCGAACAAAGCCTGATTCTACCTGAAAAACTCTATGGTGAGACGATAGAGATGCTAAAAGAGAAGGGCGCTCATTTTATTCATGAATCTCATGAAGTGGATGCACTGAGAAAAACACTATTTCCAGAAGGAAGAATTTCTCCGTCCATGGTTGGAGCAAGACCTTATGACATCGCAAAAGCAGCTGGGATAGAGGTTCCTGAAGATGTCAAATTCCTCATGGTGGCTATAGAAAAAACCGGAAAAGATGAACTGCTCTCCAAGGAAAAACTTGCTCCGGTTCTGGCAGTGTACAAATACAGTGGCTGGAAGAATGCGGTGGAAATCGCAGTGACAAACCTGAACAATGAAGGTGCTGGTCACAGTGCTGTAATCCATTCAGATCTCAAGGATGATATTGAATATGCTTCAGTTCTTTTGCCTGTATCAAGAATCGGAATCAAGATGATCGGTTCATCAGGACTCGGCGGAGGATTTGACAACGGGCTGAATCCTACAGCAACACTTGGCTGCGGATCCTGGGGAAACAACTCCATATCGGAAAATCTCTGGTGGAATCATCTGGTGAATATGAGTAAAATCGCTTATCTGATGCCTGAGAATAAAATTCCTACAGACGACGAAATCTGGAATTAGGTGCAACATGATGATTACAACATTCAAACAGCTCATCAACAAAGTTAAAGAGGGCAAGCCACAGATTTTATCTGTGGCAGTAGCCCAGGATGAAGATGTACTATCATCCGTAAAGATGGCTTATGATCAGGGCATCATCAAGGGAGCCATTCTAGTGGGAAATGAAAATGAAATCAGGAGCATCGCAAAGAACTCTTTCATAGACATTTCAGACTTTCAGATCATAAATGAAGAAGATAAGGCAAAAGCCTGTCATATAGCTATAGAACTGGTAAGAGACAAGAAGGCGGGTCTTCCCATGAAGGGGTTTGTGGACACTGCTGTTGTTTTAAAAGCACTGCTTGACCGACAGAATGATATGAGATCAGATAAACTGATCAGTCATGTAGGTGTAATGGAAATAAAAGGATATGACAGGCTCTTTATCTTAAGTGACTCTGCCATGACTATAGCCCCCACTCTTCTAAACAAGGTGGATATCATCGTAAATTCAGTGGAAATCGCCCATGCGCTGGGCATCAGTGAACCTAAGGTAGCAGTGCTTTGTGCAGTGGAAAAGGCTAATGACAAGATGCCTTGCACACTGGATGCACAGGAGCTCACCAGAATGAATGAGGAAGGCCTGATTACAGGCTGCCTGGTCAAAGGGCCTCTAGCCTTGGATAATGCGGTATCCCCCGCAGCTGCAGCTCATAAGGGCATAGATCATCCCGTGGCTGTACATGCTGATGTGCTTATCGCACCGGATATAGAAGCAGGGAATATTCTGAACAAGTCCATGGAATATTTTGCTAGAGCCGAAAAAGCGGGTGTCATCACTGGTGCGAAAGTACCACTGATCTTGACCTCCAGAGCATCATCGGAAGTTTCGAAAATGAATTCCATAGCACTGGGTGTTCTAGCCTTACAATACAGATTGGAGGAGTAACGCATGTATAAATTTCTTATCATCAATCCGGGATCCACATCCACTAAAATTTCAATCTATCATGATGACCAGGAAGTGGCAGTAAAGAATATCAGCCATTCTGCGGAAGTCATCCATAATTTTTCTGGAATCTATGATCAGTTTGATTTCAGACTGAGTCTGGTGGAAGAAGAGATCATACACTTCGGCGTCAATCTTGATGAATATACTGCCATCATCGCCAGAGGTGGAAATATGAAACCTGTGGTGGGTGGAACCTATATGGTCAACGAAGAGATGCTGAAGGATCTGAAGATCGGTGTTATGGGGCAGCATGCATCAAATCTTGGTGGAGGACTTGCTTATGCCATCGCGAAGAAACACAATCTCAACGCCTATGTGGTTGATCCTGTTATCGTAGATGAATTCGAACCGCTGGCAAGGGTTTCTGGAACACCGCTTATTAAAAGAAAATCCAAAGATCATCCGCTGAATCAGAAAGCGGTGGCGAGAGCTGCAGCAGAAGACATGGGCGGCAAGTATGAGGATTTCAATTTTCTTGTGGCACATATGGGCGGAGGAATCTCCGTGGGAATTCATAAGAAGGGAAGAATCATCGATGTGAACAACTGTCTGGATGGAGATGGACCATTTTCACCAGAACGTTCAGGGGGCATGCCCTTTGCATCACTGATGGATCTATGCTACAGCGGTGAATACACAAAGGAAGAGCTGAGAAAGCACTTTGTCGGCAAGGGCGGTCTTGTGGCCTACCTTGGCACCAATGATGCACGAGAAGTGGTGAAAAGAATCAAGGATGGCGACGAGTACGCAAAATACATCTATGAAGCCATGGCGTATCAGCTGGCAAAGGAAATCGGTGCAGGAGCTACGGTGCTTTCTGGGGAAGTGGATGCAATACTCCTCACTGGAGGTCTCGCCTATGACGATATGCTCACAGGGTGGGTG
Organism: Proteiniclasticum sp.; assembly: GCA_035469845.1. Classification (GTDB taxonomy): domain Bacteria; phylum Bacillota; class Clostridia; order Clostridiales; family Clostridiaceae; genus Proteiniclasticum. Next base: position 9,012 of record DATIRH010000046.1, read on the forward strand.
AAGAATCGCGTGAAATTCATTGCAGAGGTCAAAAAATATCCTGGTGAGCATGAGATGAAAGCATTGGCCAGAGGGGTCATGCGGGTTCTTAAGGGTACGGAGGAAGCGAAAACTTATCCGAATGCTGAGCCTGCGGATCGCGATCTTTTTGTAAAGAAGGTAGTTTAAGATGACATTTATGCATTATCTGGGGGCAACCCTGGTCCTTGTTCTCATTGTAGGCGTCGGTATGTTTTCGGGGAAACAGGTGAAATCGGCAAAAGACTTTTCAGACGGTGGAAGAAAAGCGAGCTCGGGTATGGTCATGGGTGCCCTGATCGGCACTCTGGTGGGAGGCGCTTCTACCATAGGAACTGCTCAGCTGGCATTCACCAATGGCTTTTCTGCATGGTGGTTCACACTTGGTGGGGGTATCGGTGTTCTTCTCTTAGGACTCGTTTTTTCGAAGAATCTCTATGATAGTGGAATCAGTACAATGCCACAGATCATTACCAGAGAATGGGGTAGAGAAACTGCCACAGCAGCGGCTCTTCTGAATTCTCTCGGTAGTTTTCTCAGCATCGTTTCACAGATTCTATCGGGCGTGGCACTGATCACTGCGGTGAGTGTGACAATTTCACCCACAGTGGCCACCATTATCACGATTCTTCTCATGCTGGCCTATGTGGTTTTCGGTGGTGCTCTTGGTGCAGGGTATGTAGGTATCGCCAAGACCATCATCATGTATCTATCCGTTGGAATCTGCGGATTTGTGGCCATCAGACTGATGGGCGGAGTCGGGACGTTTTTTAGTTCCCCACTTCTGCCGAAGGAACAGTACTTCAACATCATCGGTAGAGGCGCCTCTAAAGATTTAGGCGCAGGGCTATCTCTTATTCTGGGTGTCCTTACGACCCAGGCATACATTCAGGCGGTTATTTCAGCAAAATCCCTTAGAATTTCAAGAAAAGGGATCTACCTTTCAGCCTTCCTCATTCCGCTCATTGGGATTGCGGGCATATTTGTGGGACTGTATATGAGGCTGAATTATCCGGACATACAGTCCAAGCTGGCTCTTCCGCTGTTTATTCTTGAAAAAATGCCTCCGCTGGTGGCTGGAATTATGCTTGCGACACTTCTGGTGGCCCTGGTGGGTACAGGAGCAGGCGTCGGCCTTGGTATCAGTTCTGTATTCTTCAATGATCTGTTCAAAGCCTATTCAAAGAAAAAGCTCAGTGACGTACAGGCGCTGGCTATGACCAGAGGGATTCTGATTGTCGTTCTTCTTCTTTCAGCTCTGGTGAGTATGGGAGACATGGGCGGATTTATTCTGACCTGGAGTTTCATGTCCATGGGATTAAGAGGCGCAGTTGCGTTTGGTCCAATGGTTGCTGCTGTTTTCTTTCCAGGGAAGATTCCGCAAAGGTATGCCATGATGGCGATTATCGTCGGTCCTCTCATTACACTCATTGGCAACTTCATCCTTCCCCCTTCAGTCGATGCTCTATTTATAGGCGTAGGAGCTTCCATACTGATTCTGGCTGTGGGTTATTTTTCAAAAAATGACAATTTGAGAAGTATCGAATATGAGAAAGAGAAAGAAGTCTCTTCAAAATAAATATGAAATCTGAAAAGGCTCGAGGAACGCATGAGATGCAGTCCTCGAGCCTTGATGTGTTACATTAAGTAAGATGAACTTCATAATGTTTTACCATTACGCCAAATATTTCTTGAATAGTGGCTTAGCTTAATGATATCATCTAAGTGTGATAGGAGTTGATTGAATTGGAAGATAAAAAAATCCTGAAATTTAAAGATGAGGACGGTAATGTCATAGAATTGGAAGCCATTGCTGAAATCTATCTTGAAAAGCAGAAATATCTCATACTTGCACCACTGGATGAAGAAAGCAGTGACGAGTATGTTTATCGTGTAGATGTAGATAAAGAAGGAAATGAGGAGCTCTATGCTGTTGAAGAAGACGAAGAGTTCATGCTTGTGAAGAAGGAATACAAAAATCTGTTATACAGTGAGGGTGGAGAAGATGAATAAAGATAGTATCATGGAGTACCTGGAAAACAACGGGTTAACCGATTTAGATGTATTAAAGGAAGAGGACGGCCTGCTGGTCGCGACTGCTTACTATGATTTTGACAATGACGAAATGGAAGCCGGAAAGGCTTATGCCAAGAATCAGATGGAAGAAGGAGACGCAGAAGAAGTCTATACTGAGTATCTGACTAATTATCTGGTGGATCTTGCAGTGGACAACCTTGGTGAAATCATGGAAGAGCTCATCGAAGAGGAAGGCATTGATGCACAGTACCTGACTTATGAGATGGAAGCAGATGAAATGACAAGCATACAGGTAGCTATGCTGTTCTCCAAAGGAGATCTTGACAGTGACCTTGAAGATATCCTGGATGCACTGGAAATGTAGTAGTAAAGCAATTAGTTCACAGAATATTGGGAAAATTCAAAAGAGCCCGTGTTGAAAAATACGAAATCTGTGTTATAATATACTTAAATAAGATCCTGAAATGTACGTGTAGCCTATATATTCAACCTACATATTAAATCCGGGATTGCTAACAGAGAGAATGCTATCAGACTATAAAGGTAGCTACCTTTTCCTAGGGACATTAGTAGATAAAGAATTTTCTTGAGGCGAACCCACCTGCTGAGGCAGGTATGGATCAATAGGTGAACGGCATGTCGGGAAACTTAAATGATTATAATTGCTCTGCTTCCCAGCAGAGCAATTTTCATGTATACGGAGGTAAATAGATATGATGGATAAGATACCACACGATGAACTTGTGGCGAAAATAAATGAGTTTACTAAAATCTCTAGAGAAAGAGATCTGACAGAAGAAGAAGCATTGAGTCGGGCAAAGTACAGAGAAGAGTATTTGAATAGAATACGCCAGAGTGTAAGGGGAAACCTTTCGGGCGTTGAATATAAAGGAAATAAAGAATAGAAATGGAGGAGTAGCCAATGATTCAAGAAAATATAAACAATCATGGACAAAAGTGATGAAATATACCCATGAATAACCGATTAGCTGAATTGATAAGTTTCTGCTAAAACATTACGACTTTGAAACAATAATGGCAAGTCAAGAGATTTTCGCTGTCATTAACCCTGCAGGGGCACTTAGGCTCATCCTGTTGTTTCCATCAGATACAACAACATATGTTTTATATTCTATTGTTGTAGAAGAACGTATGTGCTATAATTTTCTTGAAAGCATGTTTCAGGAAAATATAGGATAAAGGCGATGATCAGGTTGCTGAAAAGTTACAAGACGGAAATAGATCCGACCGAAGAGCAGAAACACAAAATAAATCGAACCATCGGTGTCTGCAGGTTCATATACAATTTCTACATTGCTGAAAACAAAGCAATCTACGAAGCGGAAAAGAGCTTCATGTCCGGTATGGATTTCTCGAAATGGCTGAACAACGAATTCGTGCCAGAGAATCCGGAATACCTGTGGATCAAAGAGGTCAGCAGCAAAGCTGTGAAGCAGAGCATTATGGATGGAGAGAAGGCTTTCAGAAGGTTCTTCAGGAAGCAGTCCGGATTTCCGAGATTCAAAAAGAAGAACAGGTCGGATGTGAAAGCATACTTCCCCAAAAATAATGTGACTGACTGGACGATTGAAAGACATCGGCAGAAAATCCCCACACTGGGATTTGTAAGGCTGAAAGAGAAAGGGTATATACCGAATGATTCCATGGTGAAAAGCGGGACAGTGTCCATAAAGGTAGGCAGATATTACGTGTCTGTGCTTACAGAAGCAGATGAAAAGCCGTATGATGTGCCCGACGGGAATGGAATCGGAATAGACCTGGGCATCAAGGATTTTGCGGTGGTGAACACCATGGAAAATCCATTCGAAAACATCAACAAGACAAAATCAGTGCGAGACCTGGAAAAAAAGCTGAAACGCGAACAAAGAAGGCTTTCGAGAAAATACGAAAGTCTGAAGGTCAAAAATAAAGAAACGAAAGGAGAAGCTACTAGATTAAATATCCGTAAACAGATCATAAAGGTACAAAAACTTCATCAGAGACTTTCCAGCATAAGGGAAAATCACGTCAGTCAGGTGATCAGCCAGGTGATAAAGCAAAAACCAAGTTTTATCACGATTGAAGACCTGAACGTGAAGGGCATGATGAAGAACAGGCATTTAGCGAAGGCTGTGAAAAGCCAGAACTTCTATTCCTTCAGGATGAAACTTGCAGATCAATGCAGGAAGAACGGGATAGAATTAAGAATTGCTGACAGGTGGTATCCCTCAAGCAGGCTGTGCTCGCAATGTGGTTCTATCAGAAAGGATCTGAAGCTGTCTGATAGAACATACAGATGCGATGCGTGCGGCTTCGTCATAGACAGGGACAGGAACGCCAGCATAAATCTTCTGAATGCGAAAGTCTACACGGTAGCACCGTAACGCTAGTGTAGATGTGTACCGATGGCTAGTCGGGAATTCACGACTGTGGACTGTACAGGAACTTGTGAGTAGTCACTCAGGAGACTGAGGCGAAAGCATACAGGAAGAAGCAGTAAAAGTCTCGATGTGGATATTTGTCCATATTTTGAGTAGCAGGTGCTACATGGAAGAAAAGAGAATCAACAAAGCCATATCCGATACAGGATACTGTTCAAGGCGAACCGCAGATAGTCTCATCGATGAGGGTCGTGTCACTGTGAACGGTGAGAAAGCGGTCATGGGGGTAAAGGTTACAGCGGAAGATGAAATACGCATAGACGGAAAAATTATAAGCAATAAGCCGCCTATGGTCTATATCGCACTCAATAAGCCGCGTGGCATTGAATGTACAACCAACCGTAAAACGAGAGGAAACATCATAGATTTTGTGAAACACAAAGAGAGAATCTTTCCTGTGGGTAGACTGGACAAGGACTCTGAAGGCCTTATTCTCCTCACAAATGATGGAGACATTGTAAATAAGATCCTTCGAGCCCGCAATCATCATGAGAAAGAATATATCGTCACCGTCAATAAACCCGTCACAGATGCATTTCTCCGTCGAATGTCAGGAAAGATCCCTGTCCTTGGCACCATGACAAGAGAATCCAAGGTGGAGAAGATTGATGATCACACATTCAGAATCATTCTTACCCAAGGCCTCAATAGACAGATCCGCCGCATGACAGAATATCTTGGCTACAACGTAGTTGCACTAAAAAGAGTAAGAATCATGAATATCGTATTAGGAAATCTTAAACTAGGTACATACAGAGATTTGTCTCCGCTGGAGCTTAGAACACTGAATGAGCTGGTAGATGATTCCAAAAAAACCATTGATTAGCAGTCAATGGTTTTTTCTTTACTCAAATTTAACTTCGAATCTATTTCCTCTTAATATTATACGTACAATTGTTCACTTATGCACATTGTTAACAAATGCATGTGGATAACTTGTGTAGTTCCTGTTGTTTATCTCTGTATAACTTCATTTATCAAATATTAACAGCAATCTCTCCACAAAAACACATAGTTATCCACAGACTTATCCACAATTGAGCGTTATTCTTGTGAGTAGTCTGTGAAATAACCCGAGAAACAGCTTTCCTTCTGTGGATATCGATAAAATTTACTCAATTTTAATTTCATTCAACTTTCTGGTTCAATTCAGTAAACAGCTGTCGTTCTTTCCAAATATATACAAAAAATAAAAGAACCCTATCCACTGGTCTGACCCAGAGATAAGGTTCTACTATACTGTATTAAACTATCTGATTTATATGATCCCGTTCAATCCACTGAGCGCCATGATCGCTAAAGCCGCATAGACAAGAAGGATTGGTAATCCTCTGAATGGCTTCGGTGTATCCGATACCGCAAGTCTTTCTCTCACCGCTCCGTATAATACGAATGCGAAGAGAAGACCGATGGGCGCTCCGATGGATGTAATCAGCATTGGCAGAAAATCCATCCCCTGATTCATCACATCAAGAATGAGATAAAGGATTGCTGAGTTTACAGCAAGCAGTGGAAGAACCTTTCCAATGGCTTCATGCATTTCAGGTTTCTTGGATCTTATAAAGCCTGTCACTGCCATGGTAACCAGCACTACGATCAGTACATAAACCAGAAGGTTCAGCACCGTAACACTTAAAGGTTCCAGGATAAAGGTGAATGCCACATAGGACAGAACACTCGATATAGCCATGATGACCGCAGCGGAGAGTCCAATGACGAGAGTCTGGTCTTCATTGTCGCCAAAATTCGCCAGCTGTCCGATGGACACCATCTTTGTCAGTGCCAGATTATTGATTATAATTGTTCCTAACAGAATCGGAAATAAATTTTCCATGCTATTTACCTCCCATTTCTACGTCTTTTTTACCCAGTGCAGCAAAGAGTGCTGCAACCATTGCAAGAACAATCAGTGCTCCTGCAGGTTGAGTAAAGAGACTCAATGTATATTCAGATGGAAGCAGGCTGAAGCTCAGGATTTCTCTCCCGTCTAAAGGGTTCATCAGCTGAATTCCTCCAGTGCCCAGTACTTCTCTTATGAAGGAAACAACGATCAGCGCTAGTACATAAGCACCGCCTGCTTTAGCCGCCTCTACAAAGCTTTTCCCAAAGGATGCTTCAGGTGTGAATGCTCCTGTGGCAAAAAGAATCAGCGAATTCACTGCAAGCAGCGGCAGGAAGATTCCCACACTGGTTGCAAGGGATGGTGCGTAAGCAAGAACCAGAAGTTCTCCCATCTTTGCAAGGAATGCAACCAGGATAAGATTGACCGGAATCAATGCTTCCTTTGGTGCAACCATTTTCACGATACCGCCTAAAACCGCCGCATCAAGCACAAGCAGGAATGTAAGAATACCTATTCCTACAGCACTTGTCATGCTTGAAGTGACTGCAAGAGCGGTGGTAAGACCCAACGCCAATCCAAGAACTGGATTGTTGCCGATGAATCCGATTTTTGTATTTTCTAATCTATTCATTCTCTACCCCTCCTACTTGCTTGCATCTATGGCAGCTAAAATTGCATTAACAACAGATGTAGATGAGACTGTAGCTGCAGAAATGGTATCCACTTCCACTGATTCGTCCGCATAGGACATACCTTCAAACTGAGCCAGGAAATCTGGATGTTCGATCGGTGTACCTAAGTTCGGTGTATCATTTGCTTCCAGCACTTCCACACTTTGTATGGTCTGGTCTGCTTTGTTGATTACAATCTTCAATATGTTCGGTGTATCTCCGTAGCCTTCCTGAAGAGCATAACCTGCCACTTCTACGGTGTAGGTGACAAGATCGCCTTCCTCCACTGTATCTACGATGACACCGGCTTTGCTTTCAGCGACTTCTCTATAAAGTGGAATCTTTGTACCGAATTCGATAGGCTGTTCTACTGGTTCAGCTGGAGCTTCAGGCTCTGCCGTTCCGTCATCCACAATGCCCATGGTTTCGTTATAATGTGCTTTTGCAGCATCGATTCCTTCTACAACTGCTCCTGAACTTACAGTCGCTCCGGATATAGTGGCAAAAGCATCTGTTGAAGTCTTACCGACCACTGAACCTACAAATGCATCCTCGCCTACCTGGGTACCGATTCCATCGGTATCGTTCAGGTTGATGATTTCATATCCAGTAATATTTCCATCTTTGTCAAAAGCAAGACCAAATGTGATCACATCACTATAGCCCTGATTTTCGATGATGTATGCATAACCTGCATCTCCAGCTTCATAGACTTTCTTCACAAGCCCTGTTTCATCTGTAAACTCTACAGGTGTGAATTCCGTCTGACCTTCGAACAGGCTTTCCAGTACAGCTTTATCTTCTGAACCACCTGCTGCATCAATAACCGGTCTTAGCTGGCTTTCAGCAAAAATGAGGATTCCCCCCGTAAGGAGAACAGTGACCAATAAAACGAGTAGACTCTTCGTACTTTTCATTATCTCTTCCTCCTTACTTATTCAGTTCTTCAAATGCGATTCTGACAGCTTTAACTACAGAAGTTGAAGAAATCGTTGCACCACTTACTGCGTCTACAGAAGCATCCTGATCTTCGAAAGTGATTCCCTTGAACTGATCCAGAAAACCTGGATCATCGATCTTGTCTCCAAGACCTGGTGTATCATTCACTTCAAGTACTACTACGCTTTCAACTGTATTGGTGTCCTTGTTGATCTTCACTTCGATCTGATTGGAATCTCCGCCTTCCTGCGCATAGTAGCCAGGTGCTGACAGGACAAACGTCACTACAGAACCTTCTTCACTCTGTTCAAGAACTTCAGGGAGATTGTCGGTTGATTCTGAGAAAATCTTCAGCCCGCCATCTTCTCCAGCGAATTCAATTGCCTTTGGCTCCAGACCGTTTCCTGCAAAGAATGTAAGAACAAGTCCAAGCACAAATACGGCAGCAATGGATATATTGTATTTCTTAAGTGAAAAAATGGACCATCCGTCTGTGAGCTTATCTATAAGCGGTGATACCATATTCATGATAAGAATTGCGTAGATCACACCACCAGGCAGACTGGACTGTAATCTGATGATTACTGTCAGCATTGCAATTCCGATGGCATAGATGATTCTTCCTGTGATGGTCGTCGGATTTGTAACCGGGTCCGTTGTCATGAATACCGCACCGAACATAAGTCCACCAGAGAGAACATGAAACGCCGGATACCACATGCCTACACCGTTTGCCAGTGCGATGACTGCTGTGAAAATGAATACTGCACCTACATAAACCACTGGTACTTTCCAGTCCAGCACTTTTCTGTAAGCCAGGTAAATTCCTACAAGGATAATGAGCAGTGCACTGGTTTCACCAAGTGCTCCTGGATACCATCCAAGCAGAAGATTGGTCAGTCCGCCGAACTGGTCCAGGAACTGCTCCGTCACAGCCGCATCTTTGATGAGCCATCCTGCATTTGCCATGGAGGAGATCGGCGTTGCGCTGGTTGTGACATCAGCAACAGTGGACCCTACCAGTGAGGAGAAAATAACTGCTCTACCTACACCTGCAGGATTGAATATGTTATGTCCGAATCCGCCAAATATCAGCTTACCGAAGAAGATTGCAAAAAATGATGCGACTCCTATGGCAAAGAAACTTGTAGAGATTGGAACTGTCAATGTAAGGATGATTGCGGTCACAAGCGGGAAGGAATTCTTGATATGATATCCCACTTTCTTTTTGGTCGCTAGAGCAAATACCGCTTCAGTAAGAAGTGATACGACGATGGATACGACCATGAGGCCGACTCCGTGAATCACATAATCCATACCGTATTCCTGGAAATAAAAGACCATGGAGAATACGAATACGACCATCAGGCCAACTGCTAGCTCCGCCATGATTCCATTTGTGCTGTGGTCCTTGTCTCGATTGTTCGGAGACACTTTTGTAATAAATTTCATTCTATCTGTCCCCCCTACTTCTGCGTTGCAGCTCTTAAAAGAGCTTTTCCGCGTCTAACGCCTTCAGTAACTTCAATCTTGGAAGGGCACACGTAAGTGCACATTCCGCACTCAATACACTGGTCTGCTCTTAGCTTTGTAAGGAGCTTCACATCACCAGCTTCTTCAGCATTGTTGATTCTAACAGGTTGAATCCCTGCAGGACAATAGTCATTACATCTTCCACATCGAAGACAGGCAATGGTGTCCACAGGTTCAGGCTTTAAGATGGTAATGGCATTGGATGACGTCATGATCACCATTTCGTCTCCGCAAGCTGTTTTACCCATCATCGGTCCACCAGCGATTACACTCACTTCATCCTGTGAATATCCACCGATCTGCTCTACAATTTCCTTCACAGACACGCCGACAGGAACACGTACATTGCTTGGATTTTTCACCCCATCACCACTGACGGTAATGAGTTTATCTAAAATCGGCTTTCCTTGTTTAAGTGCTTCTGAAAATGCAATTGCAGTTGTTGCATTATTGACGACTACCCCAATTTCTCCAGGAAGTCTGTCATATCTCTTCTTGAAGATTTCATATATAAGTGTTCTTTCCCATCCCATTGGATACTGGTCTGGAACTTCCACCACTTTCATTTCGGTCTGACCCTTTAGTGCTTCGTTCACTTTGGCAATAAGGTCCTTCTTTGTATTCTTGATGGCAATAAGTGCTTCTTTTCCACCAGACATTTTCAGCATGGCTTTTGTACCGTAAAGAAGATCTTCTACCTGGTTATTGATGATTCTATAATCTGCTGTAATGAATGGCTCGCATTCTACTGCATTGATAAGCAGTGTATGAATCCCCTTTGCACCTCTGTATTTAATATAAGATGGAAATCCAGCGCCGCCGCAACCGACGATTCCAGCATTCATCATGAAAGTAACCAGTTCTTCTGCTGTTGCTTTTTCTGCATCCAGAGGTTCAAACGGTCTTTCAAATTCATATTTCCCGTCGTTTTCTACAACAAGATGATCTATCTTTTGTCCTGGATTATGTTTGAGTTCAATTTCCTCTATACCCTGAACTTTTCCTGAGACAGAAGAAAAAAGAGGTACTATAAAATGGTCATTACGCTTTGCGATTATGGTTCCCTTTTTCACATAATCTCCAGCATTGACTAGAATATCTGTACACGCCTGAAGTGGTATATATACCTTCTTACCCGCAGTAATATCCTTCACTTCACCATGGCTAGTCAATTCTTTGTGCCCATTGAGATGTAGTTTCATGGGTCCAATTAATATTGACATACTGTTCACCCGACCTTTCAAAATTTTGTTAAGATTTATACTAAGAATGAATTAACTCCCAATAATTTATGTCATTCTTATTAACTTCCTGAATAATTATAACATAAAACAAAAATATTTAAACAACATATGCTTTGGTATTGGCATCATTTTAACAGATGTTATATGCAAAAAGGACTAATTGTTAAGAACCTGATAATTTAATCCTTTACAATCGTTTATTATTATATTATCAAAGAATGTGATAATATTTAACAACCACCATTCTAGATGTTAATTTGTTAACTTTTCATAAATTTACTGACAATCCCATCATTAAATACAGGTGTCTATACCAAAAAGATAATGTTCAGTATTTTCTTTGCTGTTTTGAGCATTGATATTTTCATAAATCGTACAACATAGCCCTGATTCATATTATTGATTTCGTTTTTCTTTCTGCATGCTATAATAGAAGCAAGAAAAAAATACTTCATGACCTAGGAGGAAACTATGAGAGTTGGAATTGGATATGATGTACATAAATTAGTAGAAGGAAGAGATCTCATCATTGGAGGTGTAAATATCCCCCATGAAAAAGGACTACTTGGACACTCAGATGCAGATGTCCTGACTCATGCAATAATGGATGCACTTTTAGGTGCAGCTGCCCTTGGGGATATTGGTACGCACTTCCCTGATACTGCAGAGGAATTTAAAGATTCAGACAGCATGGTACTGTTGAAGGAAGTCAAATCTATGCTGAAGGAAAGGAACTTCAAGATCATCAACATTGATGGTGTCATCATTGCACAGGAACCCAAAATGAAACCGCATATACCGGAAATGAAGAAAAAGCTCTGTGACGTACTTGGTCTTGATATGGATCATCTCAACATCAAGGCGACTACAGAAGAGGGACTAGGCTTCACTGGAACGAAAGAAGGCATTTCTTCTCAGGTGGTTGTTCTGATCGACAGACGGTATTAATCGCAAGATTTCTTAGGAGGAGAACAAATGGAAGCATTATATGACAACATCTTCAGGAGGAAATCCACAAGAAACTTTAATATGGACATATTAGATGAAGCTTCTCTTCTTAGGGTTTCAGATATTTTAGATCATGCACCGAATCTTTTTGAAGGCTTGAATGTGAAGTATCACATTATAAAAGACGGAAATGGATTTTCGGAGAAAGCCACTGGAATCATCGGTGCGTACACCAAGGTCAAAGCACCGCACTTCATCGTGATCAGTTCCACAACCCAGTCCGGCTTCAGGCAGGCAGTGGGTTATTCCATCGCACATGTGATTTTAGCCATGAATGATCTGGGTATTGCGACTTGTATCACCTATCCTGGAGTAGACAGAGCAACCATCGATACCTACGTGACGATGGAAGATGAACATGAACCGGTACTATTCATTGCTTTTGGAAATCCTGAGAATCCACTTGAGCTTTACCCTAAACCAGACTACTACAAGAGGCGCAATCTCAAAGACATCATCATACAGGGACCAGTGAAGAGAAAGTACAAATTCATACTGGAAGCTGCAAGACTCGCGCCATCTTCTTTCAATACACAGCCTTGGCGTTTCAGTGTGGATGGAAATAAAATCCATCTGATGAGAGTGAAACTCGGATTCATCAAAAGCAAGTTCTTCACTTCCCTGAACAAAATTGATATGGGTATCGCCCTTGCTTATGTGATCATCTCTATCAAAGCAATAGGAATGAAATTTAAACTTGTGAAAGAATCCATACCCTATAAGGATATGGAGTATATGATTACCATCGAAATTAAAGAATAAAACAAATAATGGAGGTTTCGTATGAAGCTGAACAGGAAAAAAATGTTTTTCGCACTGCTATTCGGTCTGACTTTTCTGGCCATCAAAGCCACTACAGTCAAGAAGCCTGTCATATCAGAAGAACTATAGTATTTGTAAGATCATCCTATCCTCGTTAACGCAAAAAGCACGCAAATCAAATTGCGTGCTTTTTGCGTTATCTGAACCTATTCAGGTATTTTTTCTATCTGATGGTCAAAAATATCTGGAGATGATAATTACAATCAGCAAAGCCGGTAAAGCATTAGAAACTTTTATTTTGGTGATTTCCGCCATCTTGAAACCCATCATCATAGTGATGATCCCTCCTACTGCAGCAAAGTTTCCTAAAACATATTCATTAAGCTGAGGAGTTGATACTACAGCAATTCCATAGAGCGAAATCATAATAAGAAATTGAGGGATACTGATAAAGGCTATGGAAATTCCCACTAATGACGAAAATATGATTGCTGTAAAGAAATCCATACCGGATTTAGAGAGAAGAATAGTCGAATCCTGACTCATTCCTTCTTTCAAAGCTCCAAATATCCCGGTTCCGCTGAAACAGAAAATAAGAACGGCCATGATGATCACATCTACTGAAGCTTCTTTGATGACTTTTGATTTTACAATTTTTGCTATTGACTGATTGATCAGCTTTTCGAAAAAGGCATCTATATTCATGATTTCTCCAAGTGCAAACCCAATAATAATGGAGAGGATAATAACCGTAATATTATAGCCCTCACTTATTTTACTGATTCCCAAAGCTATAGCAGAAAACCCGAAAATAATAGGAAGACTCTTCTTGAGTCTTTCAGGGATGATATCGGAAAACACTGTTCCAATGATACCTCCAAATAGAGTTGCGATACTATTTACAATGATTCCGATTGGCATAAGTTTTCACCTCAATTGTGATTCATTATTTCTTGTAGACGTTATCTGGATCATATAGAATAGAAACTCCTTCTGCTGTATGTCTCAGGCCTTTTCCGGCAAAAGTTTCTACAGGGATACCTATGAAAGGATCTTTAATAATCTCTAGTGCACATTTCATCTTTGCTTCAATTACCGAAGGGATGACTGGTGTCGGTGGATGACCCGGTAAAAGCTGCTTATAATCTGCATAGGATATCATTTTTTTCAGTGTTTCCACGTACACTTCAACTGACTGACAATGGTTAAGATATAACCATGTATCTGTAAGAGAAACGTTATCTCCTGTAAAAAGACTGCCTGAATTATGATCATATAGACATATACTTCCTGCTGTGTGACCTGGAGCATCATAGATATTAATCAGCCTATTCCCAAGTTCTATGGAATCAGAATCAACAAATTTGATGTTCGTGTTTAAAGGCTGCAGAGCATTATTATATTGCTCCGGTATTCTGGTACCCAGCTGCTGTTCAATATCATTTCTCCGATAGTCTTCAGTGCACATCTCCATATAGAGGCTGTAATCTTTTTCATGAAGGAGTATTTCTTCGAACTCTCCATTGCCTCCTCCGTGGTCTGGATGACCGTGAGTATTGATGACCAGAATCGGAAGCTTTGTAATACGCGATATTTCTTTAAGCAACGAACCGATCCCTAATCCTGTATCGATAAGCAACGCTTTTTTCTCCCCCAGAACCAGATAAATCTGCTCACCCATGACTGCTGTCACAGCATAAATCCCTTTTCCGACCTCTCTACTTGAAAACTTCAATTCATTCATTTCTTAACCTCAAGCACCCGATCTAAAAATTGAAATACTTTATCACTCAGCCACGGTTCGTCAAACCATGGTTCTCCATGATGACCTTTTCCTTCAAAACATTCAAACACAACTTTTCGGCTGCCCACTTTTCTTCTTATCGCATTTGCAAGCCTTATGGACTGCTGTACCGGAACTGTCCCATCAGAAGCTCCATGATGAATGATAAACGGAGGAACATTATTATGAATATATTTCAGCGGTGTGGATAAATCTGTCAGTTCAGGAACTTCCGTAATCGGATTCCCCAAAAGTCTTGATTCAGGAGAAAGAGGATCGCTGTGATCAGCTTCTCCGATGCCATTGATTCGGATATCTTCGTCCATAAGCAGGAAGTTCCCGCATGGCCCGCACCAGTTGACCACCGCCTGTACATCACTGCTGTATTCTGCATAGCCAGCATCAAGGTCCTCAAAAGCAGGGTTATTCCCCGTGACGCCCAGCATTGTGACTATATATCCTCCAGCTGAAGGACCCCATGCAGCTATCCTTGAAGAATCGAAATTATAATGATCTGAATGGGCTCTAATAAAACGGATCACGGTTTTCGCATCATAGATCAGTGCAGGAAACTTTGCCTCATCGCTCATCCGATACTGTGCACTTACTACTGCATATCCTCTGTCTAGAGCCCTCAAAACAGGTTCCAGATTTTCATCACGCTGCGTCCCGAATATAAATGCTCCTCCATGAAAATGGGCAATCACAGGGAAAGGACCATTCCCTTCAGATGGAAGATAAATATCGAGAATCTGATTTGCAGAATCATTGCAGTAAGGTATATCCAGAAACTTATTTGGTATCCTGTCCAGGATTTCCTGTGACAATAGAGGTATTTTCTGATCAAGTGTTTCCATTAAGCCACCTTCTTTACTTTAGCTGCAGACTGCTTCTGATAGGTATCAAATCCTACAGCCGCAAGAAGCACTGCGCCTCTTACTATATATTGGGCATAAGTTCCCATACCGATTAGCTGCATCCCAGTACTAAGTACACCTAGAATAAGAACTCCTGTAACTACTCCCCACACTTTACCTTCTCCGCCCTTAAAGGAAACTCCACCAAGAACAGCTGCCGTCATGCAGCTGAACTCTGTACCAGGTCCGGTACTAGGTGAAGCTGATCCAGTTCTTGCAAAAAGAACCATGGAAGCCAGTGCTGCAAACAGACCGCCTAGGGCAAATACCATCAGCTTCATCTTTTTCACATTGATTCCTGCTAGATGAGCTGCCTCTTCGTTACTGCCGATGGCGTATATATATCGCCCGAAATAGGTGTAATTGAGAATAAAGCTCGCAACCACAACTACTATAGCCATAAGTACTACACCAACTGGAATCACATTGAATAAATAACCCTGCCCCAGGAATTTGAAAGAATCCGGAAGATTCAAAATCACACTCTGATTGGCAGCGATATAGGACAATCCTTGAAATGCTGTCATGGTTCCCAGTGTTACGATCAGTGGATGCACTTTCAGCGTCACAGCCATTTTCCCATTGAATAGACCTAGAAAAACACCAAGAAGAAGCCCTATTGCTACACTGACATACACAGGAAGCCCCACGTTTTTCATAAGCGTCGCTGTCACAACACCGACTAATGACATCTGCCATCCTATTGAAAGGTCCATTCCACCGCTGATCATAACAAAAGATAGTCCTACTGCTGCAATAATAACGTAAGATTGCTGAACAAAAACGTTCGTAAGATTACCCACGGTCAGAAAATACGGTGAGAGTATACTGAATAATATTATGATTCCCACAAGCACAAAAATGATTGCATATTTTTTCAGTAACTGTGGAATCTGTTTAGATCGAATTTTCTTGTTGTTTGTTTCATTAATTACTTCCATTTGCATAACTCCTGCTTTTATGAATATTTGATGCCAGTTCCAGTACTTTAACCTGGCTGAATTCAGTTCTTTCAAGTTCGCCCACCAGAGCACCCTGCGCCAGAACAATAATCCGATCTGACATACCTAAAAGTTCAGGCATATCCGATGTAATCATGAGGATTGCTTTTCCTTCTTCTGCTAAACGGACCATAAGCTCATAGATTTCATGTTTTGCGCCTACATCAATTCCTCTTGTCGGTTCATCAAATATGATGATTTCGGAATTGGAAGCAAGGGTTTTTGCCAGCACTACTTTCTGCTGATTCCCTCCAGATAGATTTTTGGTGATCTGAGAAACCGATGGGGTCTTGATTGCAAAAAGATCGATGAATTTTTTAGCCAGTGACTTCTCTTTCTTCCGATCAACAATATAATTGGTGCTGATTTTCTTCACTGAGGATATGGTAACGTTCCAGTCAATGGGTTTTTCGAGAAAACACCCTTCAACTTTCCTGTCTTCTGGAATGAGGCCTATTCCGTGCTGAATCGCATCACTGGGCAAGGAAATCTTGACCGGTTTTCCATGGACTAATACTTCTCCACCACGTTTTTTGTCAGCCCCATAAATAAGCCTTGCAAGCTCTGTTCTGCCTGCTCCTACCAGTCCTGCGACACCAAGAATTTCACCTCTATGGAGCGTAAATGAAGTACTTTCATTTCCGTCTCCGGATAGTCCTCTGACTTCAAGTACAGGTTCTCCAATAACATCTTTTTTCACTGGATAGGTATCACTGAGCTCTCTTCCCACCATAAGCTGCACCAGTTCTTTTGTGCTCACTTCGGATGTAGGACGTGTCTCAATATAGTGGCCATCTCTCATAATTGAGACTCTATTTGATATTTCCATAATTTCATCCAGTCGATGAGAGATATAGATGATCGTCACACCTTTTCTTTGAAGTTTCTTGATGATTTCAAAGAGTTTTCTCACTTCAGCTACAGAAAGTGGCGCACTTGGCTCATCCATGATGATGATTTTCGCATCTTTAGATACAGCTTTTGCGATTTCCACAAGCTGCTGCTGTGAAGTGGAAAGCTGATTCACTTTAAGCATCGGATCGATCTCCACACCAAGTTCATCGAACACAGCATTTGCTCTTTCGGCCATCTTCTTGAAATCTACTAGTTTTCCATCCCTTATCCCCAAGCTGATGTTTTCCGCAACAGTGATTGTACCCATCAGATTGAATTCCTGATAAATCACCTCTACACCATGACGTTTTGCTACCACTGGTTCCATTTTTTCAATTTTCCTGCCATCAATTTCTACATGTCCTTCATCTGCCAGCACTGCACCTGCTATGATTTTGATGAGTGTAGACTTTCCTGCTCCATTTTCACCGAGAAGTGCATGGACTTCTCCTTCATAAAAATCAATTGAAACATCATTCAGTGCTATGACGCCAGGATATCTTTTGACAAGATTTTTTACAGCTAATATCACTCTGTTCATCATTCACTCCCATTCTCATAAATAACCGAAGTGATAGAAGCACCACTTCGGCTATCTGAATTACTAGTTTTTGTATGTTTTCTCTATGGCATCCTCTATAATGGCTCCATTATCCCAGGTTCCATCAGAAAGCCCTTTGATAATCTGATAAGTTGCATCGGGTAGCGGAACCTGTTCACCATCTATTACTGGACCTACGATAGCCATAGTTCCCCTAAAGATGGACTCATTATCAGGTGATTTGTTGATTACTTCCATAATTGGATCCGAGCTGTCACCGCTAAATACTGCAATCTGACTCTTGTCCACATTACTTTGACCCATAATGTATTCATTAACACCTACTGCAGAATCTGCATTATAAGTAAGAATAAGCTTAGCATCGGCGTTCTGCTGCCACATGTTCTCCATAATTGTGGTGGCGGCTCCTGCTGTCATAGATTCTCCCTGAGCAACAACTACTTCAGCTTTTCCCCATGCTGTGATCTTTTCGATGATTCCATTACTTCTGTTTGTTGCATCAATTGTGGAAGTCTCTTTGATAACGATAACCTTAGGTGTTATTTCAAGTCCTTCTTCTGTTCCATCTGTAGAGTATGTCTTGATTAACCAGTCGATACCCATTTCAGCAATCTGCTCGCCGGCATTGTACTGATTGATATTCATCATAACATCGTACACACCCGTGTCAGTTCCAGCAACAAGTACTTTGATCCCAGCTTCCTGTGCTTTTTCAATAGCTGACTGAACATTGTTTGGATCCACAGGCATCAGAGCAATTACCTTCACTTTCATTGCGATGAAGTTTTCAATCTGCTCGAGTTGAGTTGTCGCATTGTTTCCGGCATCTGCGATCTGAACTGTCAGTCCATCTGCTTTTGCACGGGTTTCCACTTCTCCTGTCAGCCATCCTACAAAAGGATTTGTTGTATCAGGTACACTGTAGCCGATATCAACTTTTGAGCCTCCATCATCACCTGCTGCACCACAAGCAGTAAGACCAATAACCATAGTAGAAAGTACCAGTATTGCAAGTATTCGTTTCATGACTATCCTCCTTAAAATCGTTTTCATGTTCATTATAGGTGAACTTCCGCTTTCCTATCAATTCGAATTATGATATCATTTATGCTATATAGGAATAAGTATAAACGTATGCACATGAAAAGGTAGGGTTCAATTTTGAATATTTATTACATAAGAGAATTTATCGAAATTGCAAGACTGAACAGTTTTTCTGAAGCAGCTGCAGAGCTTTCTCTGTCGCAATCAGCTCTATCAAAGCATATCCAGTCTCTAGAAAGAGAACTGGATACACTCCTCTTTGACAGAAGCACTCGATCTGTAAAATTAAATGTCTATGGTCAGATTTTTCTTCCCATTGCAAAGCAGATGTCTGCTCTTCATGATGATCTGCTCCAGAAAATTGATGTAGAGAAAAAACAGGAGAAGCTTACTCTGAAACTGGCTTCAATCCCTGTCATGGCTCAGTATGACATCACTGGCCTGATCACAAGATTTCAGAAAGATTATCCGGAAATCAAACTTCAGATTATCGAATCTGAAGGAAATGACATCAACCGTCTATTAGAAGATGATCGCTGCGAACTGGCTTTCACCAGACGAGTCGGCAATCATGAAGAAGTGAATTTTGACTACTTCACTTATTCTCAGGATAGATTATGCGCTCTACTCCCAAAACATCATCCACTTTCCAAAGAGAAAAAGATCAGCCTCTCCACTTTAAAGGATGAATTTTTCCTCTTCATGGATGAGCGTACTTTGCTTTACAGATTCTGCTACGATGCCTGTATAGATGCAGGATTTGAACCCAATATCGTCTATTCCGGACACAGACCGGAAAATATCATGGATCTTACAGCAAAAGGTGCAGGTATTGCACTTCTTATGAAGAAGCAATGTTCATTTTTCGTAAACAAACACGTGCAGACAGTTGAAATAACACCAGTAACGGAAGCTGATGTATGTCTGACACGAATGAAAAAAAGACGTCTGACCCATGCTGCTCAGGTTTTCTGGAATTATGTGACGAAAGATATCGATAGCGAAAAATAGTTGATTTCATCTTTTCTGATGATTTTCTCTGCAAATACCACAAAAACTCCTGAAGCCAATCTATTCTGGCTTCAGGAGTTTTAATCTTCAAATTATGTCTTAGTTCATGGATGTCACTTTCAGACCATCTCAATGAACCTGTTTTCCAGGTCATTACACCGTTATCTTGCTGACCCTCTCAATTACAATTCCACTCACTCTTATTGTCACACCTTCTACCCTGTATGAACGGATGTTTTCGAATTCCTATCCCTGATTAACCAATCCAGAAATTCTTTCATCCACGGCTGCTAACCCGTATGCATTTATCAGCTCCGGTGATAAGATGGGATTATATATCGAAGTCTGGAAATATGTTGTTTAGGAGAGATAAAAATGAAGGATAAAGCTTATATCAGTCCCCCAGAAAGTATTCCTTTTTACATAAAAATTGGTCTTATGATCTCGAAACGGGT
>DATIRH010000047.1:0-7244 GCA_035469845.1 Proteiniclasticum sp.
AATGAGTTCAGGTGGGTATAGATGAAATTAAGTGTTCTGGAACTCTCCAAGGACACTAATTGTTCAGAAAATGATGCTACTATAGTATATATAAAAGAAATTTCATGTTTTGATCATAATAAATATAAGGGATGGTAATAATGAAACATATTGTGATACTCAGCGCTTCCATAGGAGGTGGACATAAAGCCACTTCCAATGCAATAAAGACATACGCGGAAGAGTTCCAGGAGGAATATAAGGTTACGGTAATCGATGTTCTTGACTATATCAGGCCGATTTTATCAAAAGTTGCAGAAATGACCTATGAAATCAATGTGAAAAATTTTCCGGAATTCTATGGTTGGCAGTATGACCTCAATAACTCCATGGACGGCAAAATTTCAAAAAACATTCTGCCTTTTCACTCGAAACTGAAGGAACTGGTTAATGAGTATGAACCTGATGTGATTATCTGTGTACATCCAGTTTCAGTCACCAGCATCATTCGAGTACGTGAAAAATATGGATTCACATTTAAAGTTTTTGTTGTAGTAACAGATTATGATTATCATGCAAGCTGGATTCATAAAGATGTGGACATGTTCATTGTTTCCAGTAATTTCATGAAGCTGAAACTCATAGAAGACAATATACCTTTAGATAGGATCAGAGATAGCGGTATCCCTACAGATCATGCACTTCAAGTGAAAATCGACAAGTATAAAGCCAGATACATGCTGGATATCAAGGACAAGCAGACAGTTCTGATTATGGGTGGGAGCTTCGGGGCTGGTAATCTTATAAAGCTTGTGAATTCAATGATGAAATCAAATCTGGATCTACAGGTCATTGTTATCAGCGGAAGCAACAAAAAGGTGAAGAAAGAACTGGATAAACTAAAGGAAGAGGTGGATAAAGATCTGATCATATTGGGGTACACGGAGAATATATCATTATATATGGACGCAGCTGACATTCTGGTTACAAAACCAGGTGGACTTACAGTGACAGAAGCCCTTATAAAAAACATACCTCTCGTGATTACAAAACCGATTCCTGGACAGGAAGAGGAAAATGCGACTTATCTCCTCAATCATGGCATTGGAGTCAGGCTTGATCAGGAAGAAGAGCTGCATATCCTCATTGAAGATCTGCTTCAAGACGATGTGCGTTTGAAGCACATGAGAGAACTTCAGATGAACTATGCAAAACCTGATGCAACAAAAGACCTGTTCACTGTGCTGGATGAGGTACTGAAAATAGAAGAAAAATCAGGAAATACAAGAAAAAATCCGGTGAAGTATGATGCTGTACTTCTCCGGATTTCTATTTGAATGTGATCATGATGTTGTTTATTACTTTTTCTTCAAATTCTTTACTTACCTCATCAGTTGTTCCAAAAGTATAGAAAATAAGATTCAGGTCTTGTTCTGCAAAATAATGTTGATATATTTTGCCTTTCATCTCAATCAGGGGATAATCCACATCAGTTTCAGGAGAAGAGCCAAAGAGAAGGTCCCCAGGAACAAATGATCCACCTTGATGTTCTGGTCCATTGGTGAGTACTGTGCTTTCATAGGTTATAAACGGATAGGAGGATATGTTGAGATCCTGCTCTTTTTTTTCAAGTTCCAGGATTTCAAAGGTTCCTTCAGCTGCGGATAAGCCAACTGCTGGAAGAGCTAGATGCAGCATGTCGTACTCGGAAATAAGCATCAGATCTCTTTCACTTAATTTTTCTCCAAATCCAGCCAGGCTGTAAGAACCTATATAGGCATTATAAAGCGGATCGTTCTTATCATAAATCTGACTGGAACTTTTTCCGTGAGTAAAGTCTGCAAATGAATACTCGACTGTGAACTTGATGGGCTTTCCTAAATGTTTGGCTAGACCTTCATCGTTATAGGTGACAAGCATTGGGAAAAAATCCATCATACCAAGTGGGAAATCAAGTTCCAGACCTATATCTTCCTGGATACTGTTCTTCTCCTGATACCGATCATAAACACGTATCAATAGAAGCGCTCTATCTTTTGCAAAGTAAGGCGCAAAGGAGAAAATCAGAGCAGAAAGGAACAGGAGAAGTAATAACCAGAGACTCCACCTTCTTTTTCGCATGTTTTCACAATCCCTTTACTGTGTAGAATAATAGTACTTACTGTCATTCTAGCATCAACTGGTGAATTAGGGCTGAACTATAAGGTAGTCAGGTATTTTTCATATTCTTCAAGATTTTCGAATCTGCGGATCGAGACATTGTTTTCTTGGAGAAAATCAGTAAATTGCTTTTTATGAGCTTGCGCTGCTTGAGCAATCTGTTGTAAGTGCTCCGGGTCATAGCTCATGGCGATATCTGGGAAATCAGGTTTTTCAAGATCAGCATATTGAAGAATATCATCGATCTCATCCTGAATTTCGCAACCGGCAAATAAGCAGGTGAAGGGGTTATTCAAATCATACGCATGTTCAATCTTGTTGTAGCTGCT
The DNA here is from genome assembly GCA_035469845.1 of Proteiniclasticum sp. GTDB lineage: Bacteria > Bacillota > Clostridia > Clostridiales > Clostridiaceae > Proteiniclasticum. Next base: position 2,469 of record DATIRH010000047.1, read on the forward strand.
GATGAGCTCTTCGAAAAAACCATATAAGACATCACTTGCAGAGCCTCGATTTCGATATTTGGCAAGCTCTATATCGATAAGTTCTTCTGTGTTTTTCATAAGTTCCAGGAGATCATGCTTGATGGTCTCCATATCACTGGAAAAGAAAAGCGTGTCATATAATGACGAGAAGTTCTCCGGTACCAGTTTATTTGATAGTATTTCCTGCTTCAGTTTACCTCGACCTCTTTTTATAGTTGTTCCGTTAAGAAGCGCCAATGCATATCCGATGGTATTTATGAACTGAATGCCGTACCTTCTCAGCTGACCAAGGCTTTTCGCTTCTTGAATGCGATAAATCAGCTCATAGCTCTTGCTGAAAACTTCTTTTGATTTCTTGGTGAAAACAGACTTATCTGATGTATCAAGAGCTTTCGCCTTCAATTCATCAAGACGTGTCAGGTCTTCCACTGAAGAGTAATAGATCACTTTTCCTTCTGTCACTATGGATGTGATTCTTTCATCATGGGAGGCGATTCTCTCTAGCCTTTCCCAGGAGATTGGCCACATATCAAATCCGATCTCATCTAGAATAAAGGTGAATCCCAGATTATAACCGCGCTCGGTTTTTGGGACAAAATATATATCCAGATCGGATTTATCATGGGTGTCATTATAGATAAAGGATCCCATCACGACTACAAGAGAGATATCATTCGGGTAGTCTCGTCTGACTTTTTCGATAAATAATTCTGCAATATTATAAATGTTCATTCTGTACCTCCATTTAAATTCACCATCTGTTGACTCAGATTATTTAATCATCACTGCACCTCATTCGCTATATTGATATTATAGTACTATGTTAAAAATAATGTGTCAATATAAACGTGTAAAGGCACAAGGTTCATAGTGAAACGCTTGTTATGAAATCTTATGAAATTAATGAGGAAATCCTGTTTGAACGGATGTATTTTTGATGAATTTATCCGGTTTGACCTTAACAATTTTTCTCTGTCATGGTATAGTAACTAATGGAGAATTTCTCATTCAGACTGAGTTGAGATTCACTCGAAGAAAATTTTTAAAGAAAGAATAGGTCAGCAGCACAGCTGGCCATAATAATGAACTGATAGTAAAACCAGGGGGCAGAACATGAAAAAAATCGGATTTGATCCACAAAAATATATTGAAGAGCAATCGAAATTTATACTAGAGCGCGTGAATGACTATGATAAACTCTATCTTGAGTTTGGAGGTAAGCTTATTGGTGACAAGCACGCCAAGAGAGTGCTCCCAGGATTTGATGAAGATGCTAAAATCAAGCTTTTGCAGAAACTGAAAGATCAGGCTGAAATCATCATCGTCGTCTATGCTGGAGACATCGAGCGTAACAAGATCCGCGGTGATTACGGCATCACGTACGATATGGATGTTTTCAGACAGATTGATGAACTAAGAGGCTATGGACTGGAAGTCAATAGTGTAGTCATCACAAGATATAATGGTCAGCCCTCCACAAAAGTATTCATCGCCAAGCTTGAAAGAAGAAATATTAAAGTATATACTCATGTGGCAATTCCTGGATATCCTTCCGACGTCGAGAAAATCGTAAGTGAAGAAGGGTATGGTTTGAATCCGTACATAAAAACGACAAAATCGATTGTTGTGGTTACAGCACCTGGTCCAAACAGCGGAAAGCTGGCGACCTGCCTGAACCAGTTATATCATGAATATAAATTAGGGAATCATGCAGGATACTCCAAGTTTGAGACTTTTCCTGTGTGGAATATGCCGCTGAAGCATCCGCTCAATGTGGCTTATGAAGCTGCCACAGTGGATCTAAAAGATGTGAATATGATGGATTATTTCCATTTTGAAAAATACAACAAAGTTGCAGTAAATTACAATCGAGATCTGGAAATGTTTCCGGTTGTAAAAAGAAGCATTGAAAAAATCACTGGAAAAGAATCAATGTACCAGTCTCCCACTGACATGGGCGTCAACAGAGTAGGGTATGGAATCACAGATGATGAAGTGATTCGGGAAGCTTCCAGACAGGAAATCATCAGAAGAAATTTCACTACAGAATGTGACTATAAGAAGGGTCTTATAGATGAGGAAATCCTCAATCGTATGAAGCTCATCATGCAGGAGCTGGAGCTGAAAAAAGAGGACCGGATTCCAGTGGTTCCTGCACGGCATTATGCGGAAAAGCTGAAAGGGAAATGCAAAAATAATGAAGTTCCTGCGATTATGGCATTTGAACTGAACGACGGGAAAGTCATCACAGGCAAAAGTTCCAATCTGATGGATTCCTGCTCCGCTGCAATCCTTAATGCAATCAAGTATTTAGCTAATATCGGCGATGAAATCTATCTTCTTTCTCCAGTAATCATAGAAACCATGAAGACCCTGAAGAAGGATAAGCTTCACAGTAAAATCACCAGATTAAATGCCAATGAGGTGCTGATCGCACTGACCATTGGTGCAGTTACAAATCCAACAGCGCAATTGGCTGTTGATAAGCTGAGTGATCTTATGGATGTACAGGCCCATTCCACGGTAATGCTGAGTAAAGATGATGAGCAGATTCTGAAGAGACTGGGTATAGATGTTACATCTGATCCTGTGTATCCTTCAGAAAACCTCTACTATATGTAACTGGAAATAATCTTAATTGAATAGTTCTTATGAAAGCCGCTGATCAATCAGTGGCTTTTTTCATTCCACAGAAATTTTTTTTTGTTTCTGATTTTCAATCTTTTGGGACATATTGCCCTGTATGATTGTATTACTAGTGAAGGGAGGGTTAGCATTGCTGAATACGAAGCTTCGAGAAGAAAATGAAATAATTGAAATCTACGAAAGAAATGTGGATATGGTATACCGCATCTGTTATTCCTATTTAAAGAACACCATGGATACAGAAGATATGGTTCAGAATACATTCATAAAAATTCTAGATCAGTCAGTAGTCTTTGAAAACCCTGAACATGAAAAAGCATGGCTGATCGTAACCGCAAAAAATCTATGCAAGAATCATTTAAAGCACTGGTGGCAGAAAAGAGAGGACATAGAAGACGAGATCAATAAAATTCCGGTGGATGACAAAGTAGAAGGTGATGTACTGGAATCGGTGATGAGACTTCCTGATAAATACAGAATCACACTCTATCTTTACTACTATGAAGGATATGACAGTAACGAGATCGGAAAACTGATGGATAAGCCTTCTTCAACCATTCGTAATTATCTGAAGCGAGGAAGAGAACGTCTTAAAGAATTGATAGGAGAGGATCTATTTGAAGAATAAAAAATATGATGAAGCCATGAATCGAATTTCTCCTGATGAAGTGGCAAAGAAAAGAATGCTGGGTCATATTTTAAACAGTAAAAATGAAATGACAAAAGGAAGTGTTAAAGAGATGAATAACAAGAAGCGAAACATCTTTATGGTGACGGGCGTCGCCGCTGCAGCCCTTGTTCTGACCATCGGTCTATCCAATCTGAACCAGAAGGGAAGCGGAGATGCACTCTATGCGAAAGACGGTGTGACAATCACTGTTGTGGATAAAGTGCCTGAAATGCCTTCAGGTGCAGGAGCAATCACCATGATATTCAATGAAGAAGAAGTGTTCTCCATGTTTGATACGGTTGCCTTCATGGGTACAGTAAAAGACGTAAAAAACATCAGCATGGATTTTGATGGTATAAAACACTACAGGGCTCTAGCCACCATAGAAGTGGAAAAAGTCTATGATGGGAATCTGACAGTAGGAGAAACCATATCCGCCATGCTACCCGGACCTGTGGATACAGGAAATGTCATGGGCGCAGATTTCAATATCACAAGAGCGATGAAACCTGGCGAGAGAGGAATCTTTATGCCTCTCGTCTACAGCAGCGATGAAGTCTGGGAGGAGAACGGAAAGGTTCTTCAGATGAAAGACTTTGCAGGTTATGCCATTATCGATACTGTAAGATTTGCCTTCATGGAAACAGAAGAGGGGCTTCTATTTGAGAGAGGCACTTTCCCAAGCATCAAAGATGCGAAAACCCTTGAAGAGGTGGAGGCATACATCATCGAGAAAGTGAAGTAGATTCATTCAGTAATCAATAAGAGAAGTCTCTCAGTTAAACCACTGAGAGATTTCTTTTTCACGAGGATGTATAAGAGATAGAAAATGTGATAATATAATAGAAAAAATATAGTCTTTAAGGGGGGACTCATGTATACATATTTCAAGGCAGAAGAGACCAGCAAAGAGAAAATATATGAAGCATTTCAGAAAGGATTTTCAGATTATATGATCAGATTTGAAATGACACAGGAAGAGTTTTTTGCCCGTTTTTTTGGTTCTGACGGAAATGAGATGGACTGTTCCTATGTAGCCTTTAATGGGGAAAATTCCATAGGACTTGTTCTGGGCGGGATAAAAGAGTTTGATGGTGTGAAAACCATGCGCTGCGGGACTCTTTGCATCGATCCACCTCATAGAGGGCAAGGCGTAAGTGATGAACTTTTTTCTCTTCATGAAAAAAATGCGATAGAAAATGGTTGCAGACAGCTTTTTCTTGAAGTGATCAAAGGAAATGATCGTGCGGTTTCATTCTACGAGAAGAAAGGGTACATAAAAATATATGACATGAAATACTATACGCTGGAAAAGAAGAGCCTGGGCCATGCAGCACAGGTTGAGCTTTCGATATTCTCCATAAGAGAAATAACTTATGATGATTTCACTGGTATGGAAAAGTATTTGAAAGATGTCCACCTCAACTGGCAGACAGATT
>DATIRH010000048.1:0-13126 GCA_035469845.1 Proteiniclasticum sp.
GGCAAGAAGTTAGGTAGAAAGCTAGGCTTTCCCACAGCGAATATGTGTTATGACACCAAGTATGTGATACCTAAAACGGGTGTATATTACACGAATGTGATGATTGAAGGAATCCTTCATAAAAGTATAACGTCTGTCGGATACAATCCGACTGTAGACGGGAAAGATCTGAGCATCGAAACCTATATTCTGAATTTCGACCGTGAAATTTATGGAGAAGAGATAAAGCTCTACTTTATTGAATACATGAGAGATGAAGAGAAATATGAGACATTAGACGAACTAGTGGAGCAGTTAAAAAGAGATGAAAACTATGCGAAAGAGCAGGAACTTTCAGTTCTTTTATAATTGCAGTAGGGGCTTTAGTGTGATATAATACGTAACGAACCATGAACTATGTTATTAGGTTTGCTGTCTTTTAACATGGTCATAGGGGATAATTGATCAGGAGGTAAAGCAAAATGGACAAAGAAAGAAAACTAGAAATCATTCTTGAACACGCAAGACACGAAGGTGACACAGGTTCACCAGAAGTGCAGATCGCACTGCTCACAGAGAGGATCAACTCATTGACAGGGCATCTTAGAATCCACAAGAAGGATCACCATTCAAGAAGAGGTCTTCTTATGATGGTTGGTCAGAGAAGAGGTCTTCTAAACTATCTGATGGCTCAGGATATCGAAAGATATAGAGATATCATTGCAAAGCTAGGAATCAGAAGATAATTAAAAAAATGTACTCTGAGCCTGCTTTTATGAAGCAGGCTTTTAGTATATACTGGATATAAAGCTTTTTTAGTTAAAGCTTTAGTACAGTGTACTAAAAACAAGGCCCCATAAGCTGTTTCAAAGAAGAGAACCTCATCTGATGTTTTTTAAAAATCAAAGAATGCAATAAGTTGATTTTTTGATTTTTAAAAAATTTATCGGATTATGGACTCATTTAATTTTTGAACGCTTGTGGAGGCAGAACAAAAAGGAGATGAATCAATGAAAGTTAAACAGGAAATCCAATTAGCTGGAAGAAGTTTCGGTATCGAATTCGGAGAAAGAGGGATTCTTTCTGATGCAGCGATTTTCATGAATTATGGAGATACAGTTGTAATGGTGAATGCAAATTCATCGGACAAGCCAAGAGATGGAATCGATTTTTTCCCTCTGGCAGTAGATTATGAAGAAAAGATGTACTCTGTTGGTAGAATACCAGGTGGATTTATCAAAAGAGAAGCCAGACCTTCAGAAAAGGCGATTCTATCAGGAAGAGCTATTGACAGACCACTTAGACCATTATTCCCCAAGGGATACAGAAACGACGTACAGGTTGTCTGTACGGTTCTATCTGTAGAAAACGACAATCTACCTGAGATTCTGGCAATCAATGCAGCAGCAACAGCTCTGCTATTGTCATCCATACCATACACAACACCACTTGCTGCTGTTATGGTCGGATTTGTCGATGGAGAATTCGTTGTCAATCCTACATCGAAGCAAAGAGAAGAAAGCACTTTATCATTAACAGTATGTTCCACAGATGAAAGAATCATGATGATTGAAGCTGGAGCAAAAGAAGTTGATGAAGATACAATGATCAAAGGTATCCAGTTCGGATTTGACGCTTGTCAGCCGATCATTGCAATGCAGAAGGAACTTACTCAGAAGTATGGTAAAGAGAAGAAGGTTCCGGTCCTGAATACCCTTGACGAAGAAGTTGAGAAGGATGTCAGAGCATTTGCAAAAGACATGGTATCTGAAGCTATGCATATTGTAGATAAAGATGAAAGAAGCGAAAAGCTTGATGAAGTCAAATCTGTGGTAGCTGAAAAGTTTGGAGAAAAATATCCTGAAGGAAAGAGCGACATTGCTGAAACCTTATATCTTCTGCAAAAAGAAGCTGTAAGAGATATGGCAATATTCGAACATAAGAGAGTTGACGGAAGAAGATTCGACGAAATAAGAGAACTTTCTTCTGAGGTTTCAATACTTCCTAGAACACATGGTTCTGGTATATTCTCTAGAGGATCAACGCAGGTACTAGCTGTTACTACACTAGGAGCAATCGGAGATATCCAGATTCTGGATGGAGTCAGTGAAGAAGAGAGCAAGCGTTACATCCATCACTACAATTTCCCATCCTACTCCGTTGGTGAAACTAGACCAATGAGAGGACCAGGAAGAAGAGAAATCGGACATGGTGCTTTGGCTGAAAAGGCGATTGAACCACTTATTCCAAGCGAAGAAGATTTCCCATACACTATCAGAGTCGTATCTGAAGTATTGTCTTCAAATGGATCCACATCACAGGCTTCTGTGTGTGCATCTTCACTTGCACTCCTTGATGCAGGAGTTCCGCTAAAGAGACCTGCAGCTGGGATCGCTATGGGACTATTTACTACAGATGATCTTTCAAGAGAAGAAGTAGTAACAGATATCCAGGGTGTAGAAGACTTTTTCGGAGACATGGACTTTAAGGTAGCTGGAACAACGGAAGGAATTACTGCAATCCAGGTAGATACCAAGCTTGCGGGACTTTCACCAGCAGTTATCGAAAAATCCATAAGAGATGCAAAGACTGCTAGACTTGAGATCCTGAAAGTGATGGAGGGAGCAATCAAGGAAGCAAGACCTGAAGTTTCTCAGTATGCACCTAAGATCTTCACACTTAATATCAACCCTGATAAGATCAGAGAGGTTATTGGTGCTGGTGGTAAGGTAATCAACAAGATTATCGCTGAAACCGGATTGAAGATTGATATCGATGATACTGGTAAGGTATTCGTTGGTGGATCAGATATAGAAATGGTGAAGAAAGCAATTTCCATTATTGAAGGAATTGTCAAAGAAATAGTACCAGGTGAAATCTATCTTGGTAAGGTCATCAAGATCATGCCGTTTGGTGCCTTTGTTGAAATTCTTCCAAATAAGGAAGGACTGGTTCATATTTCAAAGCTTGATATCAAGAGAGTTGAAAAGGTGGAAGATATCGTAGAAGTAGGAGATGAAATCCTGGTGAAGGTAACAGAAATCGACAATCAGGGAAGAATCAATCTTTCCAGAAGAGATGCTCTTATTGATATGGAAAAGAAAGAACAGGCTGAAAAAACTGAAAAAACTGTAGAGTAAAAATGGACGGGACAGCATAAGCTGTCCCGATTTTTATTAGAGTTATATAATTCTATTGTGCGAATGTATGGACTGAAGTAGAAACTACAATGTGCTATTTCTCAGAAGAAACAGTCAGTTCAACTCCTTGTTCAGCGTTTTCGATCATTACCGTCATCTGATTCTGCTCATCAAAACTGAATGGTATAGATTTTATAGCTAAGATTTCTTTGTCCTCATCAAGTACAGAAAATATGGCGCCACCATCTGGATTGTCAAAATCAAAATATAAATGATCACCATGCTTGAGTGGAGAACCATCAGCATTTATTCCACCACCGCTACTAAGATTCTGTTGAAACTGAACTTCGGAAATTAATTCGTCGGACATATTTACAATATTTACGATGTACTTATCCGTTAAACCAGAAGAAGCAATGTTCTGAGTATTGCTGGAACAGCCTATGCCGAAAAATAGGATTGTCGATACAAGTAAAATGGATAGCATCCTTTTATGATTTGTCATAATATGATCACCTCTTTTATTGTATTGTAACATATTTTTATTGTTAATCAATAAAAGAATGAAGGTTTATCTAAACTAAGGCTAAATTGTAGTTCAAGATGCCAGTTTGTACGCCGAGAAGCCATCTTTGAAAATCAAACAACAATTTTTGTAATTGAGATGCAGGTTTTGTAACCAAACTTCTACCTTTGTAGTCGAGCAGCTACTTCATGCTGTTGATTTTCTGATTTTGTAGCGTATTATGAAAAAAATACGTACGATAATTTGAGAACGATTCGATCTCGACTTGAACAACTGCAGCTTTTTCGCATAATAAACAAGTAAAAATAAGACCCTGCACGACTTCTAGATTTCGTGTAGGGCTCTACTTTAATATGGGAGATTCATTTGCGGTGTAATCACAGGTTTTCCTTCTTGATCAAGAAGGACCGTCAATCCACCTGAATACCCTGCAGCATGATAAATGTAGTTAACTCCGGTTTCTTTGTCTACCCAGATTTCCATTACATTTAACTTTCCTTGCGTGTATGTTTTAATAAATCGGTCATCTTTTTTCATAAATATCTCCTTTGTCAGTATGACTGGGTATATAGGGTCATTAGATCAAAATAGATGGCTTCAGTTATGTGACGGGTATTTTCAGACATTTTCAAATTTACCACTATGTGTTGTGATATAGTGTATAACATTACAGTAGCAGAAAATATAATGATGTCAAATATTTTGATGATATGGTACCATTACGATGATTTCAATTGTGGTATGGAATGTGGTAGAATATAGGTATCATCGAATATACAGAGATTTTGGAGGTAGTTTTCTTGAAAGAAACAACCAGTAATAAAAGGACCCCAACCAGGAATAATAATGGGTCTGCAACGAAAACAAAAACCTCTACTTCTACTCGAAAGAAAACACCAGCAAAAGCACCTGCAAAAAGAACCGGAAGCAGGACCGCAGTGAAAGCAGTAGAAGAAAAAAGAAAACATTTTTATCAGGAACTTATAGGGCTGGCTTTTTTAGGGTTAGGGATTTTTTCCTTTATTTCTATGGTTTCCGGAAGTGTCGGAATACTAGGTGAAAGCATCAAAGAGATTCTCATTGCAATCCTAGGAATGATGGCATATATTTTTCCGTTTATTTTTATGCTGATGGGTACAGCACTCATCATAAGGAGGCCGTGGATCTTCTCTAATAAGAAGACTTATGGGGTTCTTCTTCTGGTGCTTATAACAGCAATGCTATTATCTTTAAATCGAATGGAAGTCGTACATCGTGAAGGATTTATGGTTACATTGAAAAACCTGATGAATATCAACGACATCAACCATGGAGGTATACTTGGCTTATCGATGGCTGTTCCTCTATACCGTCTACTGGGACCGCTCGGAACGTATATAATAGCCGGTTGTTTATATGTGGTAGCAATTATTTTAATTTTCAACACTACAATCTATGACATGCTAAAAAGAAGCAATAATGCAAGAATCGAAGCAAAAGATAAAATAGCGGTGAAAAGAGAAGAGGCTCAGGCTCAAAAAGAGCTTAAAAAAGATGATCCTGAAGAGAAAAAAATTCAGGATAAGCTGAAAATACTGGAAATGATGAATCAAAGCGGAGAAGCTGAGGTGGAATCAAAGGGTCTGGAAGTAACGCAATCTCCATTCATTAATCTCGATTTTGAGGAGAATGATGGCCTTGAGCGTATCTTGTCCAAAGAAGACGAGATGTCTAGAGAAATCCAGATCATAGGTAGAAATGCACAAATAAATCCATCTGAGTCCATACCTGCTAAGGGAACGGAAGACCCTATATCAGAAAAAGAACAGAAGACAGTTAATCGTGATGAAAAACCTAGAATCACAGATGAGAAAAGGAAAATTGTCGTGGACGATTCTGGTAAGATAGAAGGAAGTCAGATCGGACTTGATGAACTTGCAAAACCTTTGTATGAATTTCCTGAAATAGCACTGTTAAAGCAGAATATCAAAGGTATGCTTGCAAATGAAGATCGGAATGAAATCATTGAAAATGCCAAGAAACTTGAAGATACGCTGATGTCATTTGGTGTGGAGGCGAGAGTGATCAATGTTTCCAAAGGGCCTTCGGTAACCAGGTACGAACTGCAGCCAAAAGCTGGAGTGAAAGTATCAAGAATTGTGAATCTTTCGGATGATATTGCTCTGGCGTTAGCGGCCAGAGGTGTTAGAATTGAAGCGCCCATTCCAGGCAAAGCAGCAGTTGGGATTGAGATTCCAAACAAAGAGACAACACCAGTATACCTGCGAGAAGTTATTGAAGATCCGAAGTTCCAGAAGAGCACCAAGAAGATTTCTGTTGCTTTGGGAAAGGATGTTTCTGGAGAGGTAATCGTAGGAGACTTATCCAAAATGCCACACGTTCTAATTGCAGGAGCTACAGGTTCAGGAAAGAGTGTCTGCATCAATTCACTCATTATTTCGATACTATATAAATATGACCCTGAGCATGTACGGCTTCTTATGGTGGATCCTAAGGTGGTTGAACTGAATGTGTACAATGGCATTCCTCACCTTCTTATTCCCGTTGTGACGGACCCTAAGAAGGCTGCGGGTGCACTGAACTGGGCAGTCAATGAAATGACAAGAAGATACCAGTCCTTTGCAGAATATGGCGTCAGAAATATTGAAGGATTTAATGAAGTAGCCAAAAAGAAAAAGCTGCAAAGTCTACCATATATTGTTATTATTGTAGACGAGCTTGCTGATCTTATGATGGTTTCAGCGAACGAAGTTGAGGATTATATTGCACGACTTGCTCAGATGGCGAGAGCTGCAGGTATGCACCTTGTAATAGCAACACAGAGACCATCTGTCGATGTAATTACAGGTGTGATCAAAGCGAATATACCTTCCAGAATCTCCTTTGCAGTTTCAAGTGCAATAGATTCAAGAACAATTCTTGATTCAGGTGGTGCAGAGAAACTACTTGGAAAGGGAGACATGCTCTACTATCCTGTAGGAGAACAGAAGCCCAAGAGAATCCAGGGAGCCTTTATTTCTGAAGAAGAAGTCGAGGCCATTGTATCTAGAATCAAGGTGCACAAAGATAAGCTTTCCTATGATGAAGATATCATCAACCATATTGAAAAAGGAAAAGGTGATTCTGATCATTCAGATGAAAGCGATGAGCTTTATAAGCAAGCTGTGAGAGTTGTTGTAGAGAATCAGCAGGCATCCACATCTTTTCTGCAAAGGAAGATGCGGATCGGATACAATCGCGCTGCGCGGATTATGGACGAACTGGAGGACCGTGGGGTAATTTCGGAAAGAGATGGCTCAAAACCAAGACAAGTACTTCTAAATGAATTTGATTTGGAAGATTAGTTCTTCTTGTTAAAAACAGAAGAATATGAGAAGATATTGTTGTGAATAATACAGACACCTTATTTTTAAAATAAATAGCAGAGCGAATATACGCGATTTGGAGTGGATAATATGAATTTACCAAATAAACTGACGTTGTTTAGAATGATTTTAGTCCCAATATTTCTGATTTTTGTATCAGTAGGACAGATTCCGTATAATATCACAATAGCGACGATAATATTCAGTATCGCAGCATATACTGACCATCTTGATGGAAAGATTGCTAGAAGAGATAATCTTATAACAAATTTTGGGAAGTTCATGGACCCTTTAGCAGATAAACTGCTCGTGACTTCTGCACTGGTAGCTCTTGTTCAGTATAACCTGATTGGTGCATGGATCGCTGTAGTCATTATTGCAAGAGAATTTGCGGTTTCGGGTCTAAGAACTATCGCAGCCAATGAAGGTGTTGTAATTGCAGCAAGTATATGGGGTAAGATCAAGACAACAACTCAAATTATTGCTATCATATCAATGCTGATTAATCTGATTTCCATGCAGGAGCAGTATCTTATGGATTTATTCCAACGTGTGCCTTTTCTGGAATCATTTTTCAGTATATTCCCACCGGTAGCTATGTACGTAGCTGTGTTCTTTACAATTCTGTCTGGATGGGATTACTTTAAAAATGGTTGGAAATTCATTGACACAAACAAATAATTGAACTGAATAAACCAGATACAAAGAGTACCATATGAAGTAAAGAATGAAAAAAGTCCATTTTACGCCTTGAATTCCCACGCTATAGCCATGGGGAGACAAGGCGTATTTTTCTCGAAAGAGTAATTGTATACAGTGAATTATGTAGTGAAGCATGATTAAGAGTTTAAATGTAAATGTCATAACGCATGCAGTCACCAGGCACCTGTGATGGGGTTCATGACCATTCAGCCTAGGCTGATTTATTTACAGGCTTAGGATGGCTGAGGGCACAGCCCTTGGATTGGAGCCATACACCTCTATATGGAACTTTAAAGGGGATGAAGTTTAATCATCCAAGAATCCTCTTGCTTCAGCTTGGGAGGGTGTGAACCATTAGCGTGCATTAGTATGGATTAAAAGCAATAAATATATAGTGGGGGGAACTAATTTGGAACGATATAGAAGAATCACTTTGTTTATATTCATATATGCAGTCATCAGCATGATGCTATTTCTGAAATCAGGGAGCTTTCTGTTTATCATGCTGGTCTGGAATATCATCCTCGCTTCATTACCATTGGTTTTTATGAATCAGGGACTGCGTTCAGGTAAGAAGTGGAAGAAAATTGTATATCTATTATTATGGTTTGCGTTCTTTCCCAATGCCATCTACATGATTACAGATTTCATACATCTCACCAATGATCAGATGATCTGGACAATTCCTGTGGAGCTTTATTCAGGACTTGATGGAACCAGATATTCCATGGAGATTTTTCAGTGGAGCAAACTTCTGGTTATAAGTCTGGGTGCTTTTTATGCGCTTTTGACAGGATTGGAATCACTAAGTAAATTCTATGACTTTATTAAAATTCAGAAAGGACATCTGATATCAGGCATTGCCATTGTACTCGTTTCGACCATTGCGAGCTTCGGCGTTTTTATCGGGAGGTTTCTCCGATTCAATAGCTGGGATATAGCAAGACCAGTTAGCTTAATGAAAGGAATTCTGGACTCTTTGAACGAATTCACATGGGTATTCACAGTGATTTATGCTACCTTCATCCTGATAACTTTTATTCTTTTTCGATGGTTCAAGACTGGGATCAGTGAATAAATCAGATAGATATCGAGAAATATTTAAATTCACCCAATTTAAATCCAGTAGAGAAGTGTACTAGATATAACTAATGTGTAACAACACTGTGATTAAAGTATGGATTTTCTTTTAAGATTATGAATAGTTTAACTCAAATAAATATTACTGTAGAACATTGTGAAAACACTTGAAAATAGGGGGTTCTAGCCGTTGACTAACACGGCTATTCAAAGCTATAATAACGACAAGAACTAACATATAGGTTTAAAAAAAGTTGGTTTCAGACAAATTTTTTATAGGAGGTATTATTTTATGCCAGAAGTAACAAATATAATTGTTTGGTTAATCCTTGGTGGTATATCCGGTTGGATTGCTAGCATGATTGCAGGCAAGGATGCAGGAATGGGAATTTTTGCGAATATCATCGTTGGTATCATCGGTGCATTCATCGGAGGATGGGTTGCAGGGCTACTTGGATTAGGGCCAGCAACTGGACTTAACATCTGGAGTTTCATCGTTGCAATCGGTGGTGCACTGATTCTACTTTGGATCATCGGTTTAGTAAGAAAAAGATAGAAAGATCATTAAAAAACCCAAATAGAAAGAAGCCTGAACTTAATTGTTCAGGCTTCTTTTTTGGACTTATTAATTTTTGCTGTGAATAGAGGGCATGTTCTGCGCGAATGCAAGAAAATCTTTGTAGTCGCCCACATGATCTGCTACAATCTCAATTTTTTGTCTGTTGAGAAGATGATCAGTAATCAAGTAAGTGGTTATTCCAAGTTTTCCTGCCACAAGATCTTCAAGGGCGTCATTACCTACCATCATACATTCTTCAGGGCTTTTCTGGATATTTTCAAGAATCTCTTCATAATATTCAATGTTTGGTTTGCAGAAGTGATTCTTTTCGAAATAGCTTACATAAGAAAAATCATTACGAACTATGCCACTCCACTCTATTCTTTTTTCAATTGCTTCTTTTGGGAACAGCGGATTTGTTGCAATTACAAGATTGTAGCCTTTGCTTTTAAAGATTTTCGTTGCTTCCTGCATTTCTGTTGTATCAAGAACTGCTTTTTTCAGAATGTGGAAGTCATTTTCATAATACTTACTGAACATTTCAGCATAGAGTTCAAAATCATCTTTTACATAGGACTTCATCGAATCCATAAATACCTCTTCATTTGTGCGATATTCCGTATTTTTAATCATGGTCATCACCGATGAATAGAGAATTTTCATGAAATTTTCGGGTGGAATTATATTCTTAAAGTATTCTGAGAGACTTTTATAATATATGTCTTCAAAGTCTTTCATGTTTATGGAAAGTAATGTTCCGTCCAAATCGAATAGGATAGTATTTATATTTTTCAAAAGTGGTCCTCCTTGTTATCTGTTGTTATATATAATGAGTGCGTTTTTTCTGCTGTCTTTTTCCGAATATTTAATCTCGATAAGATCCTCTTGTCTGATGTGATACTTCTGCATCGTATCTTTCACTTTTTCTTCGATGTCTTCATTGCGGTTTGCATAAACAAGTTTAGTTCGCTTCATGAGTCAGACTCCTTTTTATGAGGTAGTAGATTTTGATCAAGGTGAAGACCATAAGAATTCCTATAGCTAGAGCACCTGACGCTAGAATAGTCGTGATTCCTTCATGCAGTGCTTCACTATAATTCCCTTCAATGGATTCAAGCATAGTTCTATAAAGTCCGCTTCCAGGCACGAGTGGAATCAGCGCAGGAGTAATATAGCTTGTTACAGGTGTTCTGGTTTTACGTGCCATGATTTCAGCATAATAAGATAGAGCAACTGCACCAAGTAAATAGGCAATGTTGCTATCATGGAAGAAAACAAGACTCTGACTGTAAAAAAGCCAGCCGATAGAACCTCCAATGGCGGATAAAAATGCTGTTCTTTTATTAAGATTGAAAATAAATGCAAAGCTCAGCGAAGCCATATAGGCCATGATTAATTGTAACAGCATATTATAGACCTCCTAATGCAGCAAGACCGAAACCTGCACCTATAGCGATACCGACAGCAATCAGAAATGCTTCCATGCCTTTAGATACACCTGAAAGATAATCCCCCATTAGGGTGTCTCTGATGCCATTGGTAAAAGCGACTCCAGGTACAAGAAGCATGATCGATGCAATGATGATGATATCCTGGTTCGTCTCATAAGGGATGATTTTTGTAAAAAGTGTTACGAGGGCTGCTACTAAAGCTCCACCAATGATATTGATGAAAATGGCATTTAATTTGAGTTCTCTTGTTCCAAGCTGAAGTAGTCTTATTGAAATTCCAATAAACAGTGAAATTATCGCATCTATTAAACTTCCACCAAAAAGAAATGTGAAAGAGAAGCCACACATCGCTGCCATCAAGAGCTGAAATTTTACTGAATAGGGCTCTTTATCAGATATCTCATGAAGCTTAACTTCAAGCTCATTTAAAGGAAGAGGCATTATCATCAGTTCTCTTGATAAGGAGTTTACCATAGCCACTTTTTCCAGATCCACAGTGCTTTTTGAAACCCTGCGGATCAGTGAAATTATATTTCCCTCCATGTCTGTGAGGGAGACCATTATTCCTGTAGGTGTTACAAAACTTTCTGCATCTTTGATGGCATATGAATTCAGTATCCTTGTTATTGTATCTTCGACTCGATAAATTTCTCCGCCCGACTCGAGGATAATCTGTCCCGCTAAGGTTGCGAGTTTGATTAATCTTCTGTTATCCATAAAAATAAGCTCCTAAATTTCTATTTGTCTCATTTCATTATAGAGGAAGGAAGAACGTAATGAAATAGGTGAGATTTGAGGAAACGTTATCAACCTAGAAGAGTTTGTTAATTAAATTCATGAAAAAACTTGAACTGCTGGAATTAGATTCATCACTATAGGTATATTTTTTTGAGAAAACCATTACATAATTCGAGGAATTCCTAAAGGATGATAAATCGTATATTTTTACGACATTTTTAATATACAAAAACTCTCAGGATTGTTATGATAAAAACATACGGACAGCAATCTGCTGTCATCGTCTAATTATTAGGGGGTAAAAATGGACAGTAAGTATTTAAAAAACGTAGACCAGGAGATTTTCAATCTCATAGAAGAAGAAGAAGAGAGACAGGAATATAACATTGAACTTATTGCATCTGAGAACTTTACATCAAAAGCTGTAATGGAAGCGATGGGAACTGCATTGACGAATAAATATGCAGAAGGCTATCCTAACAAAAGATACTACGGTGGCTGTCATGTAGTGGATAAAGTGGAAACATTAGCGATCGAAAGAATGAAAGAATTATTTGGAGCTGAACATGCAAATGTACAACCGCATTCAGGCTCACAAGCGAATATGGCAGTATATATGGCAGTACTTGAACCAGGTGATAAGATTCTAGGTATGAATTTATCTCATGGTGGTCATCTGACTCATGGTAGTCCAGTAAACTTCTCAGGAAAACTATATGATTTCGTTTCTTACGGAGTAGAAAGTGAAACTGAAACAATCGACTATGAAGCACTCAGAGAAATGGCAATACAAGAAAAACCGAAAATGATTGTAGCTGGCGCTTCTGCGTACCCTAGAAAAATCGACTTCGAGATAATTTCTGAAATTGCTAAAAAAGTGAATGCCTATCTATTGGTGGATATGTCACATATTGCAGGATTAATTGCAACAGGTCACCATATGAGTCCGATACCGTATGCTGATTTTGTTACAACGACCACCCATAAAACACTTCGAGGTCCAAGAGGAGGAGCGATTCTCTGTAAAGCAGAACATGCAAAAGCGGTTGACAAGTCCGTTTTTCCTGGTATGCAGGGAGGACCACTGGTACATGTGATTGCAGCGAAGGCGGTCTGCTTTAAAGAAGCCATGAGCGAAGACTTCAAGGTTTATATGGAGCAGGTGATCAAGAATACAAAAGTTCTAGCGGAAGAACTCATTGCAAGAGGATACAGACTTGTTTCAGGTGGTACAGACAATCATCTGATACTAGTGGACTTGAATAATAAAGACATTACAGGTAAAGATGCGGAAAAACTGCTCGATACCATTGGGATTACGACAAATAAAAATACTATTCCTTTCGAGACAAGAAGTCCATTTGTTACTTCAGGTCTGAGGATGGGATGTGCTGCAGTGACAACAAGGGGATTCAAGGAAGAAGAAATGAAAATTGTTGTTGATTATATTGATTACGCGATCAGTCATAGAGATGAAGATTTATCAGAACTACGGGAAAAGGTAGCAGCTCTGTGTAAAAAGCATCCACTGTACTAAAACCATTAAATTAAATTGTGCAATCGCAAAAAGTCGAGAAGTGTTGACT
>DATIRH010000049.1:0-2665 GCA_035469845.1 Proteiniclasticum sp.
AGGTTTCCGTCAAAAAGCACCGAGGTGGAAAGCTTTGTGACTTTACCCGGAGCCTTGATGGTATTGGTTGTCGATTGAGTAAGCTCATAATTGATGATGCTGTCCAATGAGCTTAAGCTGTCCTCTTCTCCGTCTAAAACATTCTGGGTGTTGTCACCCGCCGGATTGTCCATGATTTCTCCCTGATTAAGATCCGGTCCGGTGACGCTGATCTGTTCACTTCGGACAACAGGATTTTCATAGGCGATGATGGTTTTTTCTTCTGCATCAAAATCAAGGTCTGCATAGACGGCAACTTTCAGTTTATCCGGTCCAAGAGCAGGCCCTAAGAGATTCAGAATATTATTCTCGATTTCCTCTTCAAAGGTCTTCTTGATTTCTCTCTGCTGGTCCAACAGTCCTGCACCGGAGAGCCCTCCACCTGCTGTAAGACCAAGACTGATAAGATTCCCTTGAGCGTCGATGACTCTCACCATCTCCTCAGGAAGATTGTCCACAGCGCCTGTAATTAGCGCTATGATGCCTCGAACGGAAGCTTCAGGAAGCTTCGCTCCAGTCTTGAGACTTAAGATCACTGAGGCGGAAGCATCTCTTCTTTCTGTATTGAAAATACTTTCTTCGCTCATGACAAGATGAATTCTTGCACTTTCGATCTCATCCAGTGACATGACCGAACGCTGAAGTTCTCCTTCAAGAGCTCTCTGGTACATGATTTTACGGTCTTCATCCGTGACCATCATGCCCATGTCGTCAAAAATTTCAAAACCCGTGGAATTCTGTGGCATCATGCCGTTCATGGCCAGTTCCAGTCGGTACTTGTCCACGTGCTTCTCATCCACGTAGATATCCTGACCGCCGTTTTCGATGCGGTACTTTATATTTCCTTTGGCATCCAGGTCCTGGGTGATGGCTGCCGCATCATCAAGCTCCAGTCCTGTAAAAAGTGCGGCATAGGTCGCCTGATTACTGTATACGGAAAAAAGAAGCACAAAAAGCGTGACTGCTGTCACGGCCAGAATGAGTGCCTTTCGTTTTCCCTGATCAATTTTTCCCCATCCGCCCTTTATTTTCTGGGTGATGCCCTTACTCATTTCCATTAATGCATTGCTCCTTACTCCAGGTGTTTTTCTATTTTCAATACGAATGTGGTGGTAAACCCGTAAAATACGCAACAAAAAAACTGCTGCAAAAAAATCGCTCCCTGTTATTCCGTCATTTTTTCTCTTACAAGTCATGGGGAAGCGAGCTTTCATACAAGCAGTCTATTTTCTTATGATCAATTTGAAGTCATCCGTTTAAGTCAATATAAGAAAAGATGATGCCTTGTTTCTTATGCTCGTTTTGTGACCACCCTATAGCTGCATACTGCTCAGTTCTTTATAAGCTTCGACTATCTTGTTTCGTACCGTAACTGCCAGTTCCATGCTGATTCTCGCTTCTTCCGCCGAGATCATCACCTGGTGCAGATCTTCCGTATTGCCTGAGGCGAAATCCATTGACAGTTCATCCGCCTTGATCTGTGTAGTATTTAATTTATCCAGCTGACTGGTGAACATGTCTCCGAAACTCTCTCCCAGTCCAAGGCTTGCCATGTTCTTCTCATCGGTTTTACTAGTGGCACTTCCGCCCTGACTGATGAGGTTGTTGTAGCGATCTAAAATATTACTGTAAGAACTTATAAACTGCGTCATTTAACTTCTCCTAACCTTTTGAAATTTGAAGTGCTTTATTGAGCATGGCTTTACTGGCCTTCAGTGCTGTGGCGTTGGCTTCAAAGGATCTCTGTGCTTCGATGAGACGAACCATTTCATCCAGAAGATTGACGTTTGGCATCAGCACATAGCCTTCTTCATCAGCATCCACGTGTTCCGGATCATATACACTTCTCAGGTTGTCCGGATCTTCATAAACCTCAGTCACTTTGACTCCTGCAGTTCTTTTCTCTGCTCTTCCGGTTAATCTATTCTGGGCTCTTTCAACCATTTCTTCAAAGACCACTTCTTTACGAAGATACGGTCCGCC
The DNA here is from genome assembly GCA_035469845.1 of Proteiniclasticum sp. Classification (GTDB taxonomy): domain Bacteria; phylum Bacillota; class Clostridia; order Clostridiales; family Clostridiaceae; genus Proteiniclasticum. Next base: position 2,023 of record DATIRH010000049.1, read on the forward strand.
TTCTTCTGTTCTAGTGGTGTTGACGTTGGCTATGTTTGAGGAGATTGTATCAAGTTTAAGCCTCTCAAGGGTTAATCCTGATGCATTGATTCTCATGGAATTAAATACAGACATTGTCGACCTCCTAAGCTCAAATAGTTATGATTATTTCATTAAAAAATTTATTGATATATGTTATTGATATTTAATATATGTTGCATGCAACATATATTTCGACTATGCAAGCAAAAATATGTAATGAACCCCCATAAGAACTATGAGGTGATGATCTTATTCTGTTTATCTTGTGATGACAAAACTCATGATGCTGAGCTTACGATTCACCTGTTCAATCAGTGCTGAATAGTAGATTTCATTGGCGGCAAGATCCACCATTTCTTTATCTATATCCACATTGTTTCCTGTTTCATCCATGCTGATTCCATCAATTACCTTGACTTCACCCTTCACTTCAGAAGCGATGGATCCACCTAAATGGCCTTCGTGGGTCTTTACCATGGCAGCGCCTTGATTACCCATTGCTTTGGCAAGTTCAGATTCAAAATTAACTTTGCTGACCTTATACCCTGGGGTATTCACATTGGCAATATTGGAAGAGGCGGTTTTTTGTCTGGCTGCCGAAGCATCCAGTCCGTTTTTCAGT
>DATIRH010000050.1:0-3510 GCA_035469845.1 Proteiniclasticum sp.
CGCGTTTTAGTTTTCAATGATATCACATTGATCAAAGAGGCGGAAACCAAACTTTCAACTGTCATGTCCGTTGAAGTGGACAATTACAATGATCTGATCAACAGTATAGATACTGAAAAAAAACCTTTTCTATTAGCTGAAATTGAAAATTTCATCTATGCTTATGGACATGAAATGAAAGCCATGGTCAGAAAGTACGAAGCAAGCAAATTTATGATGGTCGCTCCTGAGTACCATGTTAATGAACAGATCAGGAAAAAATTTCAGGTCCTTGATAATATAAAAAACATCGACCATGGAAATTCATTGGAACCTACCTTAAGTATCGGAATCGGTATTGGTGGTTCATCTCCAGAAGAGAATCAGAACTTGTCAAAGGCAGCTAAAGAGCTTGCCCTTGGTAGAGGCGGAGATCAGGTTGTAATCAAAACACCTGAAAAATTATCTTTCTACGGGGGTTCTACAAAAGAAATAGAGAAGAAATCCAGAGTTCGTTCTAGAGTCGTCTCCAATGCTTTAAAAGATATCATTCTAGACAGTCATAAAATATATATTATGGGGCACATGAATCCAGATATGGATTGCTTTGGTGCTGCGGTAGGGATTAAGGTCATTGCTAGAGGGTTAGGGAAAAAAGCCATGATCATCAATGAAGAACCGTATATGAATATCCTGCCGATATATAATAAGTTTATGGAGGTTGAAGAGTACAAGGAAGATATCATATCCGTTCAGAGAGCGCTTGCAAAGGTCAAACCTCAGGATACGCTTATTATTGTAGATGTTCATGCAAGCAATTATGTGCTGGATAAAACAGTCATCGAAAAGTTTGAAAAAGTTGTCATTATCGATCATCACAGAAGGACACCAGATCAGATTACTGGAGCGATGCTTTCCTATATAGAAGCTTATGCATCCTCAACTTCTGAACTTGTATCAGAACTGATTCAGTATGTTTTTGAAAAGCCTGAAATGTCAATTCTTGAAGCAGAAGCACTGTTTGCAGGAATTCGTGTTGACACGAAAAGTTTCAATTTCAAAACCGGTGTCCGAACCTTTGAAGCAGCATCCTTTCTGAAAAGACAAGGAGCAAGAACTGTGGAGGTTCGAGAAATGTTTGCATCAGATTTCAAGAGCTTTAATCTTAAATCTGAAATCATACGTAATGCTGAAATCATCGACAAGATTGCAATTGCAAAAGTTTATGAAACAACAGACGTATTGATCTCTGCACAGGCTGCAGATGAACTTTCGAATTTTCAAGACATTAATGGTGCTTTTGTTTTAACTGTTCAAGATAATGATATAATAATTAATGTAAGATCAATCAAAGAGCTGAATGTTCAGCTGATTCTGGAAGAATTAGGTGGCGGAGGTCATATGACCATGGCAGGAGCAAGACTAAGTGACATATCCATGGATGAAGCATATGAAAAGCTCATTGATGCAATCAATAAACATAGAAAAGAGGAGAGCAATTTATGAAGATCATACTACTAAAAGATGTAAAGAATATGGGTAAAAAGGGAGACGTGGTGGAAGCGTCAGATGGATATGCAAGAAATTATCTGTTTCCTAGAAAGCTTGCACAGATAGCTACTAATGATAATCTGCATATTATAAATCTTAAAAAAGAGAATGAACGAAGAATCAAGCTTGAAGAAACAGAAAGTGCACAAAAGCTAGCAGATAAAATGAGAAATCATGAACTTGTGATCAAAACAAAAGTAGGCGATAACGGCAGACTTTTCGGCGCTATAACAAATAAAGATGTGACTGAACTATTGAATAAGACCTTTGGTACTGAAATAGACAAAAAGAAAGTCTTAATGAGCACCATCAAGCTTGTAGGAAGCTATGATGTTGAAGTTAAGATTTATCCTGAAATCAGCACAAAGCTTAAAGTAACTGTTCAGGAAGATTAAAGGAGCAAAAATTTGAATAATTCAATTAATAGACCCTTCTATGAGGATAACGACATTCTGGCGGAGATTAATGTTCAGCTGGATATTCTTGAAAATGTTCTGGATAAGGGTGCTGTAAAAGCCAGAATCAGTAAGTATAAACTACAGAAACACTTATCAGGAGATACACTTCACAGGGCTTATGCAGTCAATAAGATCGCATCGGACGGTGTGTCAGTGCTAGCCATGCCTGGCGAGGATAATCTCGTTCAGATGGTGGAAGACACGAATAAATGGATTTCTGAAATCATCGCAAGAAACTATATTCAGCGTAAAGTTGAAGAAGAAGTGGAAAAAGAGCTCATGGATAAACAGGATAAGTATATCGATGAGATGAGACTGAATGTGCTCAGAAAGAAAAAAGGTCCTGAAAATGCGAAGACGAAAAAGAAGTATGAAGAGCTGCTGGAGCTGGATAAAAAGCACCTCTCTAAGAATCTTCAGGCACTACTGAGACCTGAGCTGTTCGATGAGATTATCGGACAAGAGCGAGCAGTGAAATCACTTCTATCCAAAATCTCTTCTCCTTATCCGCAGCATATCATCCTTTATGGACCACCTGGGGTGGGTAAAACCACTGCAGCCAGAATTGCGCTGAATGAGGCGAAGAAACTTAATTTCACTCCTTACGAAAAGGATGCCAAGTTTGTTGAAGTGAATGGAACTACCCTAAGATGGGATCCAAGAGAAATCACAAATCCCTTATTAGGTTCTGTCCATGATCCAATCTACCAGGGAAGCAAAAGAGACCTGGCTGAGGGTGGAATCCCTGAGCCGAAGCTCGGACTAGTAACAGAGGCCCATGGAGGAGTTCTGTTTATAGATGAAATCGGAGAACTGGATGAGATTCTTCAAAATAAATTATTGAAAGTATTAGAAGATAAACGTGTAGAATTTTCATCGGCTTATTATGATCCGGATGATGATAATACACCGCAGTATGTTAAATATCTCTTTGATAATGGAGCACCAGCAGATTTTGTCCTCATCGGTGCGACCACAAGGGAGCCTGGCGATATCAGTCCTGCTTTACGTTCAAGATGTACAGAAGTGTTTTTTGAACCGCTGACATCAAAAGATATCAGAAGAATTGTAGAGGATGCGGCTGAGAAGCTTCAGATTGACCTGGAAGAGGGTGCGGCCCAGCTGATATCCAATCACACCATTGAAGGGCGTAAAGCCATCAATCTGCTTGCTGACGCTTATGGTGCGATCCTCTATGAAGGCAGAATTGAAGAAGATAAGAGAATCATAGTCACAGTAAAAGATGTGGAAGAAATAATAAAGATTGCACGTGTTGTTCCCTATGAAATCATCTCAAATGATAACGAATGGGAAATTGGACATATTTATGGGCTTGCAGTCTCAGGATTTGTAGGTTCTACCCTTGAGATTGAAACCATGGTCTACGAATCAAAACAGAAGGGCAAGGGCGTTGTGAGGTTTAATGATACTGCAGGAAGTATGGCGAAAGACTCCGTATTTAATGCAGCATCGGTCATTCGAGCAATCACTGGAAAAGATATGAGCGATTATGACATCCATG
>DATIRH010000051.1:0-6926 GCA_035469845.1 Proteiniclasticum sp.
TTCGCTCTATAGAGAGAGCTATGATCTGGACAAACTTCTGTCAGATACATTTAATCAGATGATTCATTATGGTCAGGATGATATTTTTGTAATGCTGACAATCATAAAAGCACACAGACATATCCTGGAGAAATCCAACGAGAAGAATAAAGAAATTGTCTTTAAACATGTAGCATATCTGAAGGAAATACTGGATAAGAAATCCTATGCAAGTCTTGACCGTGGTCTTATCGAGCAGGAACTGGATGAATTAGATCTACACTTCAAAAAAGCAAAACTCACTCCATAAAATATCAAGATTTACCTGCAGCGAATGCTGTAAGTTTTCTGTGAACATCGTGTATGAATCCTTTCAAACAATTATAATGAAAGAGAGTAATCAATAAGATAATCGGGGGGAGAAAAAATGGAGAAAAAGAATATTGTAATCCATGAGAGAATAAACATCGGGATCAGTGCCTGCTGTATGGGAAGTCCTGTCCGTTACAACAACAAGGGATGGGATATGCTTCAGAATATAGGCAGAGAAAAGCAGGACTTCAATTGGTGTCCTGTCTGTCCTGAAACCATGTCTGGTCTAGGAGTGCCTAGAGACCCGATCCATCTTTCAGGTGGAGACGGTTCCATGGTGTGGACTGGAGAAGCCATCATCAAGAATCGAAAAGGAAGAGATGTGACTGAAGAAGTGAAACTAGGGTCCATCGCATGTCTGGAAACATTAAAGAGAGCAGAGGTCTCCGCTTACGTATATATGGACGGAAGCCCTACATGCGGAGTCTATAAAACATCTTTGAAAAAGCAGAAGAGAGGAAATCCACCTGGGATTTTCGGGTCTGTGCTTTTGGATGAAGAGCTTTTTCTCATCCCTGCATCAGATCTTCAAAGTCCGATCAAGTGGTGGGACTGGAGAAGAAGGCTTCTGGCTTTTTACTGGTTTAAATCTTTGAAGATGGATAATAAAGATGATCTATATAAGGCATGGTACGCTTTAAAATTCCTGTGTCAGGAAATCGACGATGAATGGGCTAGAGAGATGGGCAGAAAATTAGCAGAATTAGGTAAAATCGATGATACTGAAATTCTATCCATAAGAAAAGAGATTCTCGAAGTCCTGAGAAAACCTTCCACGGTCAAGAAAATCACCCATAGTTTATGGAAAAATTATGCTTATTATAGAAAAACAAAGGGAGAAACCGTAGAAGGAATTCATTCTCCTGATTTCAGAAGGAATGTGACAAGTATAGCGAAAGAGATTCTTCTCATGGAAAGAACTGCATTTGAAGAAGGTGTGTTCTTTGCCACTTCACCCGTGATTTATCGAGACAAGAGAAGAATGCCTAAGGTGGAGCCAGAAGATCAAGAGATGGACAATGAAATTGAAGATACACTTCGTGGAATCCTACCAGAAGAAGAATAGCAGGTGTATGAAAGAATAACTGAATAGAAAACAAAAAGAAAGTCAGGGTCTGCATTTTGTTCATGCAGACTCTGACTTTCTTCAATATTTTGCTTTCATTTTTTAATCGTTTTTTTATTTTGGTTCTTTATTTGGCTTTTATCAGTAGTCTGAAAACAGCTTCTGGAGGATAGGGTAGGATTTTTTGAGCCTCTCTTTCACCTCAGGCTGGGTCCATTCATTCCAGGTATAGGTATGCAGTTCTTCTTTTTTTACAGTTCCCTTCTGTGTAATAGCAGAGGTGCTATAGGTGCCGTTTTTCATGGAGATAGCCAGAAAAGAGATTTCATCTATATTTATCCTCGACTGGAGATCATCCTCATAAACATCCCCTATGATCTCCTTTGTGCTTGGATCGGTAAAGCCCAGAAGAAGCCAGGGGATTCTCACTTCGATTATCCCTTTTTCGTAATTGATGTAGTAGTCAGACAAGGAGTCGTAAACGGGTGACGAGGGATCCGAAATACCCTGTCTCAATTTCCCTGTTTCATAATCTGAAAAAGGGACCGTTTCCTTTGTAGCAGGTATAACCAGTTCCTTATTAAGGGCAAGTCGTATTTCCTCATATAGACCGCTGTTTTCTATTCCATCTGAAGATTTTTTTGGTTGCATTTCCAGTTTATGTGCATAAAGATACTGATGAATATTGTAGTAGCTGTCAACGAGGATTCTTGAAGTTTCTTCTTCACCGATTCTGATCAGATACTCCATTCCTTCTTCCGTTTCAAGGCTTATGCCCGAATGGGTTGTATTCCCCTGATTTGGATGTGTATTCAGTAGAATAATCACTTCATCTTCTATTTCCATCGGCTGCTTCAGTTCTATGGAGAAGTAGAGATAACGCTCGTCGTGATCAATCTGTATTTCTTTGAAATCCGTTGAAATTTTTCGATCTACCTTGTATTGAACTTTGTCATCACTCTTTTTCCAGTCCTTGAGGTTTCCATCTACATGGATTTTCAATCGGTCAAAGCTTAACAGTCCAAAATGCTGCTCATTGGTCTGTGCGTTACTCCAGTAGGGTCTTCGATCCGGGTTGTCAAGGTCCATGGTGTTCCATGTACGCTTGAACCATTCGTCCTGCCATGCGAAGATCAGTCCTCCAAGATATCCTTCTTGGATAATGCTTCTATAAAGAGTAGAGACAATCTCTCCCTGTTCTTCTTCTTCGATAAATCCCTGATTCCATCCTTCCACATTCTCATGGGTGAGACCTCTGGAGCTTGGAATTCCGAATTCAGCAATGAGCACGGGCATATCATGAGCTGAGATCAGATCCTTAATGTATCCGGCATAATTATTCTTCTTCCCATCCTGATCGATGTGCCTGGTATATTTCGGATCAAAATTCAGAAAGTCCGGATAGTAAGGGTAAACGTGATAGGATGCAAAATAATCAATGTTTTTATTTATCGGGATGATGTGATTGGGGTTCACACTGACCATATCTTCTTCAATAAAGGGTTCATAAGGATGATCAAGAAGATCAGTGGAAACCCAGTTGGTAAAACTCATAGGTCTTGCTGCTTTATAGTTTTCCATTTCATAGACTGCAGTGTGGTCCATGACGTCTGCCAGAAAAAATTCAAATCCCGTAGCGTTTTCGCTGGTGAAGAACTCCCCCTGAAATTCTCCGAGTTAACTATGGACTTCATTCACATTGAGAACCATTTCGGGAAACCATTCTATACCGAGAATCCACCCGATGACATAAGGAGACACATCTTTTGTATAGGATCCGCTGGCATGGCCTTGACGCGCTGGAAGTGAGGCGTTTCCGTGAATCAGATCGACGACTCTGATGATCTCATCCTTGAATGGCTTATAGGAGTTTTCACCGAATACATCTAAGGATTCCACAAGGGGTTCCTCATCGATCCATACACCATGGAACAGATAGATTTTCTCCTGGTGGTGCAGATTATAGTCGTAGAGGGCATCATAGAAAGCAGGTGGATGAATCGTATAGATTCTTATGGTGTTTGCATTCATATCCCCGATCATCTCTAACCATCTGTAATATTCTATATAGGTGATTCCAGCTTCTCCCGGCCAGGTTCCTGGTCTTGTCATGCCGATATTAACGCCTTTTATGACAAGGTCTTTCCATTCACCGCCTTGAAGAACCTGAAACCTGTTTTCTTCAAGTTTCGCAGAACGTGAGATGCCGTCTATTGTTTCAATTTCAGGTTCATAGGTCTGAGGGTTCAGTATAAAATACAAAGGTATTATTAGGATAAAGATAATAGTTATTAGTATTTTCTTCAAATAGTTCACATCCCACAATAATCAATTTTTGTTGTCTATCATTAAGTTTTAGCTTATCATGAAAGTAGGTTTTGCACACGCTAATTTATCAAATGAAATATTATTTGTATTGGAGTAGTTATATGGATATAACACAAATTGTCTTCTATGGTGTACTGATATTGATATCTATTAATTTTGCTTTATTTTTCGTGTTGTTAATCAACAAAGCAAGAAATAATAAACAAGCAGAAAAAAATAAAAGGCTCGCTGTATTCTTTGAGGCTATGATTTATCAGTATGTCAACGAAAAGAATGCAGAGACTCCGAAATCGAAAAATGGAATGGAAAAGAATATTTTAAATAATATCATTCTGGACTCATTTACTAAATATGATTCTTCTTACCATGATCACTTAAGAAGACTTGCTGAGGAGACTGGATTTGTTGCTGAAGAAATGAAAGCACTGAAAAATTCATCAGATCTTCGTAAATCAGCTGCAGCCTATGCATTGGGTATTTTAAGGATTAAAGAAGCACTACCGGTCCTGAAGAAAATCAGAACAGATAAAAAGGAGCTCTCCCAATGCGTCACAAGAGCGCTGATCCAAATCGGGGGAACAGAAGAAATCGACAATGTAATAACAAATATGTTGAATGTGAATTATCCGCAGAAACCGAAGGTGCTGGAACTTCTTACTGAAATTACGGATGAAGATATCTTTCCGGAAATGGAAAAGTACCTTCTTGGAGAAGACCCTATGAAGAAATCTCTCGCCATAGAAACACTGGGCACAAGAAAAGATGAGCGGGTGAAACCGCATGTTCGAGAAGGTTTATTTTCTGATGTGAAAGAAGTTAAGATTTCATCGCTCAAAGCGGCCATTTCGCTGGGGTGTTTTGATTGCGGAAAATTAAAGGACCAGATTCATAATCTCCTTCAGGATAAGGATTGGGAAATCCGAGCATTTACCGCGAAAGCCATGAGTAATGCTGAGAATATCGATGAAAGAGTCCTTGAAGGATTGAAGAAACTAATGGAGGATCCGAACTGGTTTGTGAGATTCAATGCATCTGAAAGTTTATTGCTTTTAGGAGAAAGAGGGATTGAAGCTCTGTCTGAAAATCTGTTTTCTGAAGATTCATTTGCCAGAGATAAAGCCTGGGGAATCATAAACCGCGAAATAGCATTGTATGATCTGAAGAAAAAAATCACACGTTATTCTAATGGAGAAAATATTCTCAAGAATATAAATAAGTATAGAGAAATGAGGTTGGAGGTGAAAGGGAATGTTTCTTGAAGATGCAATTTTAACTGTCCTGAAAGGGTTCAATCACTTTTCTCTTTACTATCTCATTTTCATGAATGTCATCAATACACTGCTTCTCGTATTAGCGTTAAAAGGAATCAGAAGATACAGAGAAAATCTTAAAAACTGGCCTTACAAGAAGATGATTTCTTCTGTGTATGTACCACCTGTCTCTATCCTTGTACCGAGCTATAATGAAGCCAAAACCATTGTAGATAACATTGAATCCTTATTGGCCATTGAGTACAGTAAATTTGAAGTTGTTGTAATCAACGATGGTTCTAAAGATGAAACCATGAAAACACTGATCAGAGCATTTGAACTGAAAAAACTGGACAACCCTTATAAGAAGGAAATTGAAACACAGGACGTGCGTGGAATCTACTTGTCTTCAAAGAGAGCAAATCTTATAGTCGTGGATAAAGTGAACGGAGGAAAAGCCGACGCCTTGAATGCAGGTATCAATGTAGCATCATATCCACTCTTCACAGCCATTGATGCGGACAGTATTCTTGAGAAGAGTTCACTTCTGAAAGTGGTCAGACCTTTCATCGACAATCCGGAACGTGTCGTTGCAAGTGGCGGTATTGTGAGGGTACTCAACGGTTCCAAAGTGAAGAATGGTTTTATCGAAGAAGTAGGGCTTTCCAGAAAAGCGCTTCCTACCTTCCAGACCGTAGAGTATCTACGAGCATTTCTTTTTGGAAGGATGGGCTGGAGCGAACTTGATAGTCTTCTGATTGTTTCAGGAGCTTTTGGAGTCTTCAAGAAGAGTGTAGTACTTGAAGTCGGGGGTTATACTGAAAACACCATAGGCGAAGACATGGAGCTGATTCTTAAAATCCACAGACAGATGAGAGAAGAGAAGAAAGACTATGAAATTGTCTTTGTTCCTGATCCTGTATGCTGGACACAAGCACCTGAAGATTTCAAGTCCTTAAGAGGACAGAGAATCCGATGGCATAGAGGACTGATGGACTCCTTGTATAGTAATAAATCCATGATTCTCAACCCGAAATATGGTGTCATCGGCATGGTCGCGATGCCATACTACTTCCTGATTGAAATGCTGGGACCCATAGTGGAGATGCTAGGATATTTTACAGTGATCGGATCATTTCTCCTGGGGATCTTAAACATGGAATTTGCACTTCTATACTTTACCTTTGCAGTACTTTACGGGATCTTCCTTTCCATCACATCCGTGCTGTTGGAAGAATACAATTTCATGAAGTATGATAAAATCTCTGATTACTTCAGGATGATTCTATATGCTGTTCTTGAAAATTTCGGATACAGGCAGCTGACCACCTGGTGGAGATTGAGAGCGTTTTTCGGATACAGACCGAAGAAAAATCAGTGGGGAACCATTGAAAGAAAAGAATTCAATACAAAAGCAACAACATAGTGAGAAAACTAACTGGACATGTAGTCCAGTTTATTTTTTTGCGCCTGATGGAATGTATTTTATGATCTATATTATGGTAAAATAATACGATATGCTGTTAATAAAATAAATTAAAATAAGAGAGGTAAAAATGGGAAATATTTTTACAATAGAAAATCTGAAATTCGGGGGAATTCTGGAATATAAATATATGGAAATAAATGCTGGAGACATCACTTTCATCCAGGGAGCCAGTGGAGCAGGGAAGAGCACTCTTCTAAAGCTTCTAAACGCAAGCCTGAGTCCTGAAGAAGGTAGAATTCTATACATGGGCAAGGATATTAAGGAAATGGATACGATTGAACTAAGAAAGGAAGTCATTCTCATCGGACAGAATGTCTATCTTTTCGATGAGACCATCAGAGAGAATTTCAGAATGTATTATGCCTATCGTGATCTTTCTGTGCCTGACGATGAAACCATCACGAAGTATCTGAAGCTTTGTGATGCGGATTTCAGCCTGGAT
>DATIRH010000052.1:0-1720 GCA_035469845.1 Proteiniclasticum sp.
GCAGAAAAAGGGTATCATGTACTGATGCTTGTAAGAAACAGTGAAAGAGGTAAGGAAGCGCTTCTGGAACTTCAGAAAGAGTACCCTGAGTGTTTTGAGATGGTTCTATGCAATCTTTCGGATTCGGATTCTGTCCGCGAAGCAGCTGACAGGATTTCAAGAGAATATGGCAGCGTGGATCTTCTGCTCAATAATGCAGGCCTGATTACCACTCGAAGAGAACTGACAAAGGACGGGATTGAGATGCAGTTTGCGGTCAATCATGTGGGACATTTTCTTCTCACCATGGAGCTTCTTCCATTGATGCATAAAGGAAGCAGAATTGTTCAGGTGGCCTCAGGTGCGCATAAGTGGGGGAAAATCAACTTTAATGATCTGACGCTAGAGAAGAATTTCAGACCTTTCAAAGCCTATGGTCAGTCCAAGCTTGCCAATGTGCTTTTTGCTGAGGCGCTTTCCAGAAGACTTCTCCCTTATGGAATCACTGTGAACAGCTGTCATCCGGGTGCTGTGGGAACAAACATGGGCGTAAACAGAGAAACAGGATTTGGAGCTGGAATTATGAAGCTTCTAAAACCTTTTTTCAGAACACCTGAAGAAGGTGCAGATACGGCGGTTTTCCTTGCCACAGATCCATCAGTAGAGAAAGTCAGTGGAAAGTACTTCTTCAACAGAAAACCTGTTTCAGTGTCAAGGAGAGCAAAGGATAAGGCGTTGTCTGAGAAGCTTTGGTGCTGGTCGGAAGAACATACAAAAGTTAACTTTCAGGAAGTGGAGAAGAAATTTATCAGGTGAATTCTATTAAAGAAGTATAGCTCATGGGAGAATTATTCATAATAATCTCAATCTGAATATAACCTTTTAATCATCTGTTTCGGTGTGGACGTAAGTGTAGGCTAGTCTGTATATAACGTTTTTGAAAGCCATGAACAATACAGTAAATTTTATTTCATTTAAGGGAACCATAGTTCACCTCGTTTGTTATTCCAGTTTGAAGTACTTCACCAATTAGACGACTGGGTATAGAGTAAAAGTTTAGTTCATTCAAGAAAAATACAAAGATAATTTAATTGTAAGGTATCTATGCTGATATTATTGTGTTTTTGAAGATGCAGTAAAAAATCAGGATAAAAAAAGAGGTTGTTTTGCAACAGCCCCTTTTGCCTGACCTCCATGTGATGGTCTATAAATCCTAAGAACCTGCCGATTTCAAGCGTTCAGAGTAGTCAGTTGAACTCATCTCCTCAGGACCAGGAAGCAGATTATACCTGTGGAAGCTTCTTTGCAGTGAGACTCATGACGAGAGGAAGCTTGCCTTCCAGTTCAGGATAATAACTTAAGCCCTTTTCATCTAGAACAGAACCACCCATACCGGATACACAGCGATCGTACTCCTGAAAGTCTGTCAGGTATAGTCCTGCATGGATGAGTCCCTGCAAAATCGTGGTCATGGTGTGTCCATAAAAATAGTTGTCTGCGACTTTAATCTCTGAAGCGTAGCCACCTATAGTGGAATCATGCTCTGGATCGGTATCGAAATACGGATACTTCGGGATCAGATGGCCTGATGCCAGCTGCTCTTCGTCGAAAATCATCATAAAAGGATGGGAATCGTGGAGGAAGAAAAAACAGTCCGGTTTCAGAAAATGGGCAATGACTTCACCCCATTCTTTCAGGTCTGGCAGCCAGCCGATGGCACCATCGGATGTGAGCACAATGT
>DATIRH010000053.1:0-3475 GCA_035469845.1 Proteiniclasticum sp.
AACATTGAAATGAGAGATCAGTACAATACAATCTGGCCGACCTTGACGAACATCAAGACAACAAACCACAAAGGAGCCACAGGCGATGGAATTGTCATGGCTGAAAAGATCAACGCTTCCATTGTTCAAATGGAAAACATACAGCTTCTTCCAATGGGAGACCCAGAAACTGGGAGCTTATCTGGTAACATCGAACAAGGTGTTGAAAATAGAATTTTCGTAAATTCTGCTGGAACCCGATTTGTGGATGAAGGAGCAAGAAGAGATGTTATGACGAATGCGCTCATGGAGCAGGAAGACTCCATGATGTGGGTCATCGTTGACCAGCACTCCTATCCTACTGGAGATACAGTGAACAACTTCAACGAAAGCATTGATTCTCTTGTAGAACAAGAGAGAGCTTTCAAAGCTGACACTTTGGAAGACCTGGCTGCTCAGATTGGAGTATCCCCTGAAAACCTGGTGAAATCCGTGGACGCATTCAATGCTTCTGTAGATGGAGCTACTGACGAGTTTGGAAGAACACTCTTCATGCATAAGATCGACACTGCACCATTCTATGCGGGAAAACGTGTTCCTACTGTTCATCACACCATGGGTGGAATCAAGATCACACCTGAAACAAGGGTTGTTGATGTCAATGGTGTAGTTATCCAAGGCCTATTTGCTGCAGGAGAAGTCACTGGAGGAATTCATGGTGCCAACAGACTCGGTGGTAACGCACTGACGGATGTGAACACCTTCGGAAGAATTGCCGGAGAACAGGCTGCAAAGGAAAACTAATATAGCCCTTCCCTAAAAAAAATATATAAGAAAGAGGTCCAAAGCGCATATTCGCACTTTGGACCTCTTTTTTATCTGATGAAATTTATTTGCTCATCTCTTTTGATTTGGCTATACACGCATCTACTGCGGAGATCACAGCATGGCGCATTCCCTTTTCTTCAAGCACAGACACCGCTTCTATGGTTGTCCCTCCTGGAGACGTCACCATATCCTTCAGCATACCAGGATGAATTCCAGTCTCTAGAACCATCTTTGCTGCACCCATGACTGCCTGGGCAGAGATCTCATAGGCTTCTTTTCTTGGCAGGCCGTTTTTAACCGCCGCATCTGCCATGGCTTCAATGAACATATACACATACGCAGGCGAAGACCCGCTGATTCCTGTGATGACATCCATATGCTTCTCTTCAATGAGACTCACCTTTCCAATGCTGCTGAGCATGGCGATGACATTTTCCTTCTCCACTTCATCAAGTTCTGGAGAAGCGGTCATTGCAATAAGACCTGCCTTGACGGCAACAGGTGTGTTCGGCATGATTTTGACTATTTTCCTGGAACCGCCCAGGTAGCTCTGCATCTTTTCTATCGTTACACCTGCGGCCATTCCGATGATGATGGCGTTGTCTTTAATATCGTCTTTTATTTCTTTCAGGATTTCTTCATACAGGTATGGCTTCACACCAAGGAAAAGATAATCCGAATGCTCTGAGACTTTCTTGTTGTCTCTTGTCACTTCAGTATTAAACAGATTCCTGATTTCTTCCAGCGTTGTGTCTCTTGAAGTCGAGACCATAACCTTTGATGCTGAAACCCATCCTGCATCAAGTATGCCTCCAAGGATTGCTTTCCCCATATTTCCGCAGCCTATAAATCCGACGGTTTTATGCATAATGCTTTTCCTCCCCTAGTATTTGTTTCTTTCCTTCATTTCTCTTGCCACATCTCTTTTATGTGCTTTTTCAAGAAGTACATCACGCTTGTCGTAATTCTTCTTACCCTTTGCTACAGCTATGGCTATTTTCACTCTTCCACCCTTTAGATATAAGGATAATGGAATCAGTGTATAGCCCTCTACTGCACTTAACTTCTGCAAGAGCTCTATTTCAGACTTATGCAGGAGCAGTTTTCGTGACCTGAGTGGATCTCTGTTATAAATATTACCCATCTCATAGGGCGAAATATGCATCCCGACAATAAACATTTCCCCATTTTTGATCTCAGCATAGCTTTCTTTTAGATTGACCTTACCCATTCTTATGGATTTCACTTCTGTTCCAATCAATTCAATTCCTGCTTCATGGACTTCTTCAATAAAAAAGTCATGTCTCGCTTTTCTATTTTCCGCTATCGTTTTATTTCTTTTCTCTCTTTTTTCCATAACTTCACCTCATTCTCTGTTCTTATTCTATCACAGGCTAAAGCCCATTTCACTTTCTTTGATTATAAGATTTCTTTCATTTTTATTTAAGCTTATTTTTGGGACTATAGAGTATGATTAAATGGTACTATTCTATTTTTATACAGGACTTATATTTTTTTAATGATTCATCCATCAAAGGAGTGCCTATGAGCAATTATAAAATCATTACAGACTCTACCTGCGATCTGCCCCCTAAGATCATTAAGGAACTGAAGATTCATGTGATTCCTATGGAATATACTCTGGATGGAATCAATCAGTTTCAGGACATTTTTGATAATGGAGAGAAGACTAAAGCTTTCTACAACCATCTGAAAGATGGGAAGAAGCCCACCACCTCCATGATCAATACACAACGCTATATGGACATCTTTTCAAGTTATCTCGATCAGGAAAGAGACATACTTCATATTTCTTTTACTTCTGGTCTCAGTGGTAGTCATAATGCCAGTAGGATGGCCGCTGATGAATTGAAGGAACTATATCCTGAGAGAAAAATCATCGTAATTGATTCCAAAGCTGCATCCATAGGACAAGGACTTCTTGTATACCATGCAGCTGTTCTTAAGAATCAGGGAATGGAAATGTCAGATCTGGCGGACTGGATTGAAGAAAACGTCAATCAGATCCGTCACTGGTTCACAGTAGAGGATCTGCATCATCTTAAAAGAGGTGGAAGAATCGGAGCCGTCACTGCAAACGTGGGGACTGTTCTTAATATCAAACCGATTTTGAGTGTAGACTCCGAAGGAAAACTTATCAGTGTATCCAAAGTGATGGGAAGAAAAAAGTCTCTGAACGAACTCCTTAATCGAATGAAAACGGAAGCCGTCTCACCAGAGGAGCAGATTGTTATTATCGGACATGGCGACTCAATAGACGACGCATTGCTTCTTGAGAAAAAAGTGAGGCAGACGCTCTCTGTAAAAGAAGTAATCCTCACCTATATCGGACCGATTATTGGAAGTCATACAGGACCTGGAATGGTGGGTCTGACCTTTTTAGGCAAGAAAAAAGAAGAGTAGAGAATCAATCCCCATGGCGGTT
Source organism: Proteiniclasticum sp. (assembly GCA_035469845.1). GTDB lineage: Bacteria > Bacillota > Clostridia > Clostridiales > Clostridiaceae > Proteiniclasticum. The sequence goes on from DATIRH010000053.1 coordinate 3,254, forward strand.
TAAACAACCAGCCATGGGGATTTTTCTATAATAATTTGACCATCTCGTGTTGAGAAAGATCATCTTCTGCAAATCCCTTTCTATGAACAAACCCGGATAAGCCCATATGATTCGAAAAACTGATGTAGAGCGCTTCACTGGACACATCTTTTGCAATATAATCCAGCAGAAAAGTGCCTGCAGACTGTAGCCTGAATTCCGGATCCACCCAGATGAAAAAGA
>DATIRH010000054.1:0-2448 GCA_035469845.1 Proteiniclasticum sp.
CTTTTTAAACTCTCTGGAAAGATGATTCTTGCTGATATTAAATGCTGATGCCAATTGATCCATATTGATTTCGTCTTCAAGATTGTCATTGATGTAACTGATCACCGAATCGATAAGCTGATTCTTCTTCACCTGAGGCTGGAGTTTATCTTCTTCGAAACTCATGCGGTTCAGCTCGATCATGAGCTCTGTCAGAAGAGCCTTCGGCAGAAGGTCAGAGCCGAAGCTTTCTTCCACAACCTGGTAATGCAGCTTATCCAGGATTCCTCTGATGAGCTGATGATTCTCCATGGTTGTTCTGATTAATGTCTTTTTCTCATGATCCAGAAAGCACTTAGTCAGATCAGACTGCTTGCTGGAAAGCGTCTTGAGATACTCCTTATTCAGCCAGAGGACATACCGTTCATAATAGTGATCGGGGTTTTCGATGAGCACCTGATGAAGCTCCTTATGATTGACCAGAAGAATGTCACCAGGTACAAGATGGTAGTTTCTTCCCTCTATCTGATAACGCACTTCGCCCTTCACAAAAAAATAAACTTCAAAAAAATCATGATGATGGAGCGAAACACTTTTAAATTGCATATCCTTATAATAAAACAGCTCATAATCCATCCGATACATGTGCTGCCTGTTAGAATAATCGTTTTTTCGCTTGCTCATATCATTTCCTCCAATTTCTCTTATTTTCATCTTAGCGATAATGAGCATTATTTGCAAGTCCATAGGCAAGTATAATCATCATCAAACACAAGGCCTTTATGATACTATAATGGAAAGAGATTAATTTCTCCCCTTTTGTTTTCAATTGTGAACAGAGATTTAATAAACTGTGAAAACGATACACACATTGATGAATTGCCACAGATGATTTATTTTTGTTCATGGTGAAAAAATCGACAATAGATGTCGTTCAGAAGGATTTTGCTTAAACTAAAAAAATATATAGGAGATGAATTATATGAAACTATCATTCAGATGGTACGGTGAGGACGATCCCGTAAAAATTGAATACATCAGACAGATTCCTAACATGAACAGCATCGTTACAGCAGTGTACGATGTGCCAGTAGGTGAAATATGGTCTGTGGAGAGTATTGAGAAAATCAGAAAAATCACAGAAGATAACGGGCTTAATTTCGATGTCATCGAAAGTGTTCCTGTCCATGAGGACATCAAAATCGGACTGCCTTCAAGAGACAAATTTATCGAGAACTACAAGGAAAACATCAGAAGATTAGGCGCTGCAGGCGTGAAGGTCATCTGTTACAACTTTATGCCGATCTTTGACTGGACAAGAACGCAGCTTGATTATGAGCTGCCTGATAAGTCCACAGCTCTTGTTTACTTTAAAGAACAGCTTGAAAAGATGGATCCCCTTACAGGTGAACTATCCCTTCCTGGCTGGGATTCAAGCTACACAAAAGAAGGAATGAAAGATCTGTTCGACAAATATAAAGAAGTGGATGAAGAGAAACTCTTCGAGAACCTTGAATATTTCCTGAAAGCAGTGATTCCTGTAGCAGAGGAAGCCGGCGTCAAAATGGCTATTCATCCAGATGATCCACCATATTCCATCTTCGGACTGCCAAGAATCATCACAGGCGAAAAGAATGTGGATCGACTGCTGAAACTTGTGGACAGCGAATATAACGGTCTTACATTCTGTACAGGTTCCTTTGGTTCATCCAACGACAACGATGTACTGGCTATGGTGGACAAGTATTCGAAAATGGGTAGAATCCATTTCATGCACGTGAGAAACGTCAAGCTTTATCCTGATGACAGCTTTGAAGAAAGTGCACACTACTCTCCATGTGGATCCCTTGATATAGTGGCCATCTTGAAAGCACTTCACCAGAATGGTTTTGATGGATATCTGAGACCAGACCACGGAAGAATGATCTGGGGTGAAACAGGAAGACCTGGATATGGCCTTCATGATAGAGCGCTCGGTGCTGCCTACATGACTGGTATCTGGGAAACCCTTACAAAACTGAACAAGTAATTTCTTAAAACCCTCATAGAACCTAAAAAGGAACTGTCTCCGGAAGTATAGTACTTCCGGAGGCAGCTCCTTTTTTTATATTTTTATGTTTATATTTTCTGACTTGTTATCTTTCGGATACTTCCATGACCACATCTCCATTTTCATCGACACCATGATAATCAACAAGGGAGGTGTATGGAGTCGGGAGCTTCTTGATCACTTCTTTGTTGTCCACGAGCACTCCGATACCGATGAGCTGTGAATCGAACTCATTGAGGAGATCCGCTATACCGTTCACTGTACCGCCTGCTCTTAGAAAGTCATCAATAAACAGACATCTTGATGCGGTCTTCAGTGTTCTTTTAGCAAGTCCCATATTTCCGAGCCTTCCTGTGGTTCCAGAAACATAATTGATGGTTACGCTGGTTCCTTCGGTCACCTTTGAATTCTTTCTTGCT